>DATHKS010000506.1:0-13391 GCA_035488975.1 Chitinophagaceae bacterium
CTTGCTGAACAATCCGAACGACAATGATCTCGTTTCGATTTTCAGGAACAACAATATCACGACCAGTCCCTACCCGGTCGGCATCCCCGGCATCTTTACTTTCACCAGCAACAGCGCGTCATTCGGTACGGGAACGCTCCCTGATGATTTTCAGAAATTCTATTATTTCTTCTATGATTTGAAACTGCGTCTGGCTGCATGTCCTTCACCGAACAGAACGGTGATCACCGCCACGAATGCCCTGGCGCCGGTGATCTCGCTGAATGGAAATATTTTCACCAGTACTACGGCAACAGGAAATCAATGGTATCTCAACGGAGCACCTATCAACGGAGCAACCGGGCAGACCTTCACCGCCGTGTATACCGGAGTGTATAAGGTGCAATCCGCAGATGCAAACGGATGCCCGCTCTTCTCCAATGAAGTTAATTTCCAGGCAACACCTGTTACCAATGTCGATCCCTCGGAGATAGGGCTGACCGTTTTTCCTAACCCTGCCACATCCGGTCAGTTCACCCTTCAACTGGAGACAAGAACGAGAGGAGACCTCAGTATTTCTCTACTCAATACGGTTGGGCAAAGAGTATATCAGTCCACTTTGACCGGCTTCACCGGGCGATTGAACAAACAGATAATCACCGGCAAGATCGCAAGCGGCGTGTATTACCTGCAGGTATTACAGGACAACAAGATCTATGTGAAGAAGATCGTGGTACTCGATTGAGTAAATTGATGATTCACGACGAATAAACTTCAATATAAAAGGCTTCCTGGAAAATTCCGGAAGCCTTTTATATTGAAACGGATCATTGCGTGACCATCCGTCAAGACATTTATTTCTGCAGCGTGATCTCGCCAACATCAACGGGTTGATCCTTTACTTCTATGTTATCCAGGGTTACATCCTTATAGGGATCTGTTGCGTCAATAATCACTTTATAAGTTCCCGGTTTCACTTGTAGTGAAAATGCCCCGGAGGTTATAGTTCCTTTAGCGGAGTCAGTCGTGCTGACCGCCCATACTGATTGAGCTCCGTCGGCGGGAGTTATTTTACCTGTGATAGCAGACTGTGTTGTAGAGAATGCAAACAATCCGGCCACACTTGCAGCAATGATACCGACTGATAATAATTTCTTTTTCATGTGCTAAATTTTTTATGATTAACAGTAACTAGCGACCTATGAAAAAGGCCAACTACTGTGCCAACATATTTTGAGGTGAAAAAATCCATGTTATATATTTGAGTATCTTACTTTAAAATATATTGTAATGGCTGTTCAACCCTGGCGGACCGGAAAGGTTATTCGGATCGAAACTGAGGCAAATAATACCCGCCGTTACTGGATAGAAGTCCCGGAGCTTACATCCTTTGATTTCCTGCCGGGCCAGTTTGTAACACTGGACCTGCCCATTCATGAAAAACCGAATAAGCGCTGGCGCAGTTATTCCATTGCCAGCTGGCCGGATGGAACCAATGTCTTCGAGCTGGTCATCGTGCTACTCGAAGGAGGTGCGGGCACCACGTATATTTTCAATGAAATTGAAATAGGCAGCGAATTCACTTTCCGGGGAGCGCAGGGAGTATTCGTATTGCATGAGGAGCATCTTAAGAAGGATATCTTCCTGGTGTGTACCGGAACGGGTATTGCGCCATTCAGGAGCATGGTGCATCATATCTGGCGTAACAATATTCCACACAAGAACATCTATATCATCTTCGGCTGCCGTACCAGGGGCGACCTGCTCTACTACGAGGAATTGAACAAACTGGAGCTGGAGAACTTTCATTATCTCCCCACCCTATCCCGCGAAGAATGGGAAGGAAGAAAGGGATATGTGCACGCCATCTACGAGGAGCATTGCGGCGACAAACAGGATGCCTGCTTCTTTCTCTGCGGATGGAAGAATATGATCGATGAGGCCAAGCAACGGATCGTTGCTATGGGGTATGATAGGAAGTCGATACATCAGGAGCTTTATGGCTGAGGAAAATTAGCCAATGTGCAAATTTGTCAATGTGCCAATTGGGCCTGCTCCGATGCGAAATGTGATTACTGATGAGGATCATTGGCACATTTGCACATTGGCTAATTTGCTAATTCGATCTATTCCGTTGATTTCAAAATTCTCTCAGCCAGTCCTTCAATAGCCACTCTCTCCTGCTCCATGCTATCACGATAACGGATGGTGACGGTATTATCTTCCTTGGTCTGATGATCGACAGTGACGCAGAAAGGAGTACCGATGGCATCCATGCGCCGGTAGCGTTTACCGATCGCATCTTTTTCCTCATAGAAACATTTGAAGTGAGGCTTACAGGCCGCCAGGATATTCCTCGCGATCTCAGGAAGGCCATCTTTCTTGGTCAATGGTAATATGGCCAGTTTGATAGGTGCAAGCTTCGCCGGAAGCCTTAGCAGTGAGCGGCTATCCGGCTTCTCGGGTGTAGAAAGATCCTGTTCTTCATATGAATTACTAATGATCAAAAGGAACATCCGGTCGAGGCCGATGGAAGTCTCCACAACATAGGGGATATAATTCTGGTTGATCTCTGTGTCGAAATATTGTTGTTTTTTCTTACTGAATTCCTGGTGCTGCTTGAGATCGAAATCGGTGCGGCTATGAATACCTTCTACCTCCTTGAAGCCAAAGGGAAATTCGTATTCAATATCACAGGCGGCATCGGCATAGTGAGCAAGCTTCACATGATCGTGAAAGCGGTATTTATCTGCGGGTATGCCGAGGCTCAGGTGCCATTTCAGCCGGTGTTCTTTCCAGTATTCATACCAATCCTTCTGTGTGCCCGGGCGGACGAAGAATTGCATTTCCATCTGTTCGAATTCGCGCATGCGGAAGATGAATTGCCGCGCCACGATCTCGTTACGGAATGCCTTGCCTATCTGTGCAATGCCGAAGGGGATCTTCATACGGCCGGTCTTCTGCACATTCAGGAAATTGACGAAGATGCCCTGGGCCGTCTCGGGACGCAGGTACACCTTGTTGTCTTCGGGATTGTCCGAAGACACGGCGCCAAATTCCGTCGAGAACATGAGATTGAATTGACGGATATCCGTCCAATTGGCGGTGCCGCTGATCGGGCACTTGATGCCATAATCGAGAATGAGCTTCTTCAGGCCATCGAAGTCGTCCTTTGCCAGTAGCTGGTCCATCAGGTCGAGCATTCCCCTGGCCTCATCCGTGCGACCGTCCTTTTCCATCTGCTCGGCATGTCCTTCTATCAGGTGATCGACCCGGTAGCGTTTCTTGCTATCCTTGTTGTCGATCATGGGATCGTTGAAATTATCGACGTGACCGGAGGCCTTCCAGATGGTTGGGTGCATGAATATCGCGGAATCGATGCCGACGATATTGTCCTGCAACTGCGTCATGCTTTTCCACCAGTAGTCTTTTATATTCTTCTTCAGTTCACTTCCCATCTGGCCATAATCATAGACGGCCTGCAGCCCTTCATATATTTCGCTGCTGGGAAATATGAAGCCGTATTCCTTACAATGAGAAATGATAGCCTGTAACTTATTAGGATCGTTTGCCATAAGGCGGCAAAAATAAGATAGAATGATTGAATTGAGGTTGGGTTTGGGGAAAGGAATAAGGAATAAGGCCTCACTAGTAAATACCTGTCTTGTCGGACCAATCCAAAGGGCTCAAGCCGCCGGGACCTTTAGAAAAAATACAAGGATCGGAGGCTATTCACGATTGACGATTCACGATTGACGTTCACTCTTCACCTCCACTGGTTGAGCCTGTATCGATTTCTCCGATTCCACCTCCACCTGCTCCACCCACACGGCATAGTTGTTTGGATAGATATGCGATCCGTTCTGTATTGCATATACACGCGTGAAGGCGGCGCCGAAATAAAGGATCATAGCGGAATAATACACCCAGAGCAGCACTACGATGATGGATCCCGCGGCGCCATAGGCCGATGACATCTTGCTATGGCCGAGGTAATAGCCGATCAGGAACTTACCGCCCATAAACAATAGTGCCGTGGTGAAGGCGCCGGCGCGGACATGCCGCCATTTTATCCGGGCATCCGGCAATACCTTGAAGATGATGCCGAATAAAAGCGCCGTGATGAAGAAGGTAAGTACCAGGTTGAATATATAGGCGACGATGACCTCCATCGATGGAAAGACCTGCGTTAGCCGGCCGATCAATGCGTCCATGAGAGTGTTGATAACGAGAGAGACCAGCATGAGGAAGCCCAGCGTGATGATCATCGAGAAGGAAAGCAGGCGGTTCACGAGGAGCTTGATCAGCCCTTTCCCTTTCTTCGGCTTGGCCTTCAACCGCCAGATCTGGTTGATGGAGTCCTGTATCTCACCAAAAACGCTGGTGGCACCGATCACCAGCGTGATCACCCCGATCACCGTGGCGAAGCCGCTCTCGGAGGATAATGTGGCATTCCGGATGGTATCCTGGATCTGCAGCGCGGCTTCCTTGCCCACAAGACTCTCGATCTGTCCATACACCGATCCTTCCACGGCCTTATGACCATAGAAAATATCACTTATCCATATGATCAGGATGATGAGGCCCGGCAGGGAAAAAATGGTATAATAGGCAAGGGCGGCACTCAACTTCAGGATCTTGTTGCCGAGGAAATCGGCGACCGTCTGCTTCAACATCTTCCACCATTTCTTTAGTCCATTCATAAGCTGATCAATATTACTCTAATCAGACATAGACAATGCCAAGAATTGGCGCCGTTGACTAAATCGGGGAATTGGGAATTAGGCCTCAGCAGAACAAACATTTCTTTGCCGTAATTTTTTTATAATAGAGGGTTCGCATACATATAGGACAGGTAGTAGTGAGGCCTAATTCCCAATTCCTAATTACCTATTCCTTATCCCGCTTGTTATAATTTGGGGTTGGACCGATGCCTTTCGGCGTCGCGCGAGTTCTTCTTGGCAAAATTCTTCTCCAATGCCGCGCTGAGATCGATGCCGGTTTGATTGGCGAGACAGAGCAAAACCCATAGCACATCGGCCATCTCGTCCGCCGGATCGCCCTTCTTGTCCGATTCCTTGAAGGATTGGTCGCCGTATGTCCTGGCCATGAGCCTCGCCAACTCCCCAACTTCCTCCGTGAGGATGGCCATGTTCGTCAGCTCACTAAAATACCTTACTCCCGTGGTCTTGATCCATTGATCTACCCGTTGCTGAGCGTCTTCGATAGTCATAACAAAACATTTTGCTGCTTGCTGCAATATAGCATGATTCTTGCCGTTATCAACACCTTTTCCACAATCCCCGAATGAAGATCATCTTGTTTGTTTACTAACCCAACCCCTCTAACCCGGGGGCAAATTAAATTCTATGATGTCCGGCTTTCGTCAATGCATGGTCCTGATCGGTGTCGCCTTTTTATTTCTCACTACGCAGGCGCAGCCTGTTTCCACGGATGGCCGTAGCGAGATTGGTAAAACGGCCAAGCCCTACCGCATCCTGACTACAGGAAAACAGATTACTATCCGCAGCACCCAGTCCATAAGGAACGTCCTGGTCTGGACCTCCGATGGCAACCGCATCCTCGAGCAAAGGGATATAAATACCAGCACTTATAGTTTCAAGCTCAGCCTGGGCGAGAGAGTGTACTTCATGATGGTTGAACTGGTGAATGGGAAGAGATATTCGGAGAAGCTTGCAGTTCAGTAGAGCAATTAGCCAATGTGCAAATATGCCAATGTGCAAATTAGGCGTGCTATGATTCGTAATGCCTTTACGAATGAGGATCATTGGCACATTTACAAATTGACTAATTGGCACATTATTCCCTGTTCCGCGAGTCGATAACAATCGTAACCGGCCCATCATTCACCAACTCCACCTGCATATCCGCTCCGAATTCGCCCGTGAGGATCCCGATACCGAGATCGGCGGAGAGCTGGCCGATCATCTTCTCATATAATGGAATGGCGATTTCTCCCTTGCTGGCCCTGATATAGGATGGCCTGTTCCCCTTCTTCGTGGAAGCATGAAGGGTAAATTGGCTTACCAGCAATATTTCCCCGTTTACTTCCTTCACCGAAAGGTTCATGATACCCTCGCGGTCGTTGAAGATCCGCAGGTTTACGATCTTACTACTTAGCCACGTCACATCTTCTTCCGTATCCGCATCCTCCACGCCCAATAGTACCAATAAACCCTGGCCGATGAAGGCATGTTCCTTTCCCCCGATCCGCACCGCTGCCTTCGTTACCCGTTGTATAACAGCTCGCATAGTTAGTATCTTTGAACAAAGATATTGTGTGTGTATGATTTTGGTGTAGGGTGTAGGGAATAAGGAATTGGGCCTTATTCGAGATGAACTACTGGAGTGGAATAGGGAACCTGCCTGCATCGCCTGCGCGCAGCTTTGGCGAGCAAGGCTGGCAGGCAGGTTAGACCTTAGCAGACGTGATCTGTTGGGCAGTTACACTCTTCGAATGAGGTTTTTGAATTTTTAATTTTGACTTTTGACTTGATTACCCCGCATGTTAGATTTTACTTCAGAAATAGCGTTCCAGACCACCCGAGCCGGAGGTAAAGGCGGCCAGAACGTAAACAAGGTCGAGACCGCAGTAATTGGCGCCCTCGATGTCCAGGCCTCATTGCTGCTGTCGCCCGATCAGAAGGCATTGGTTAGTCAAAAACTAGCCAACCGCATCACCTCGGCCGGCTTCCTGCAGCTGAAGTCGCAGACCCATCGTACACAACTCGCCAATAAGGAAGAAGTAGTGGAAAAGATCAATAAATTAGTCCACGAGGCCCTGAAGAAAAAGAAGGCCCGCATTGCCACCAGGGTGAGCAAAGCAGCTAAGGAGCGGCGGATCGAGTCTAAGAAGAAGACCGGCGATATAAAGAGCGGAAGGAGGAAGTTGAGAAGAGATGAGTTTTGACGGTTTGAGCTCGTACGGAAAATCGATAAAGTTAATAAGTTGACAGGTTGATACGTTATTGTGTAATAATTGAGGTTGGATCGTAAGGGTTGCCTTGGCGGTTATAGCCGCACTTAGAATGATTTATATTTGTCAGCTGTTCTCTTTTTCATCATTTTATTCTGGTGATTTTCCCATTGGCTCGTGGCGCCGGCTGGCGATATTTGTTTTACAATTGATCGATCATTTTAAGTGTCCATTTTCTAGTGGAGGCGAGTTGAAAATAGCCGAACTGTCCAATAGGATAGTTAGTATGCAGGAATGTTTTGCCCAAGGTATCAAATGGATACTTCGGACACGCGCAGGTATTTTACTGCATGGCAAACAAACCTGAAAAACGGTGGTGGAGGCGGGGGTGGGGCCCAAAGAGACAGCGCAGCAGCGCTGAAATTGGGACCAGGTTTTTAAAAAATTACTCTTGCCTCAATTTAGACGTTTCCAGCATTTCCCGTTAGATCAAGTCCAATTTACTATTGCCAACAACCAACAGACAACCTACGATTTATCAATCATCCTTATTTTATTTTACAAAGAAAAAATTGCGGAAAAGCACCACTATCATATTGATCCTCGTTACGGTCATCGCCGTTCTCTCCTATACCCTTGGCTCCTGCCGGAAGAATGAGAACCCCAATGCTCTTACCTACTTCACCCAGGATATTCCACCCGGCTTTCCCGCGCCCCTCTACCGTTTTGCCGACAACCCGCTCAGCCGCGAAGGCGTCGAACTCGGTCGGAAATTATTCTATGATGGCGCTCTCTCCATCGACGGCGTTCATCCCTGTTCCTCCTGTCACCAACAGATAGCGGCCTTCGGCACCTTCGAACACGATCGCAGTCATGGCGTCTATAGCTCGCATACGCTTCGCAATGCCCCGGTGCTTTTCAATCTCGCCTGGCAAAAGGACTTTCATTGGGATGGCGAGTTCAGTTCACTGTTTGCAGAAGCCGCCCAGCCCGTCAACGGGCACACTGAAATGGGAGAATCGTTTAGTGGAGTGATCGATCGCCTGGAGAAGGATCCCGATTATGTGAAGATGTTCAAAAATGTATTCCGCACGGAGTTCATCAGCCCCGAATATATCCTGAAGGCCCTGGCCCAATTCACCGGCACCCTCACTTCCTTCAACTCGAAGTACGACCGGTACAAACGAGGCGAGGCGAGCTATACCGTTTCAGAAGAAAGCGGCTACCAGCTATTCCTGGCCCATTGCACCACCTGTCACCCGCCGCCGATGTTCACCGATTATAGCTTCCGGAATATCGGGCTGCCGATCGATCCTTTCTTAAATGATTTTGGAAGAATGAGAGTGACGAAGAAACTCGAAGACTCGCTCCGGTTCCGGGTCCCAACGCTCCGCAACGTGTACATCTCTTCCAACTACATGCACGACGGCCGGTTCGCTACGCTCTCGCAGGTAATGACCCATTACCGCACCGGCATACAACAAAGCCAGTCGCTCGACCCGTTGCTGAAAACGGGCATTACCATGACCGACGCTGACGCCGTCAACATCGCGCTCTTCCTGCGGACGCTCACGGATTCTTCCATCCTCACCGATACGCGGCTCTCCAAGCCCTGATTAATTTGTTGTTGCGGGAAGTCTTCTCTTTCCTTTCATTCCATCAAGACTCAGACGCCCATTCTCGATATCCTTCTGCTGTTTTTCTATGTCCTCACCCAATTTCTTCAGCTTCTTCTCGAGCGAGGCCTTCTCGTCCGTCATGTCCTTGAACTTCTTCTCCGACTTCGTCACATTGGTTTCCTGGTCCTTGATCTGTAGTTCCAGGTTCGCATCCTCGATCTCCGGTTGAAGGTTATTCAGGAAGGCCTTGGCCTTGCGTACGCCTTCCGCGTCCAGCGCCGTCCATGCATTTTCGCCATTTTTCGCCAGGATGAGATAGAGCGTCGTCTCGTCCTTATCCTTCCGGCTCTTGCGCTCCACCTTCACGATATAATCCATCCGGTCAGCGCTGATGTCGGTGATATAGGCATCCTTGAAAATGATGAACCCCTTATCCTTATTGAAGAGTCCTTTCTCGGTCTTTGATTTATGCCCCATCTTCTCGATCTTCTGAACAATGGCATTCTCTACAGCCTCCTGGGAATAGGGATAGTCGATGGTAACAGCGGGCTGCTTTTTCTTATCATAGTCAATGCTGCTCTCATATGCCTGTGAAAAGACCGGTAGTGAAAACAGCATGGCAATACCGATAGTGAGGAGAAATCTTTTCATATTAGAAGAATTTTTACAAAGATATATGAAAGGTAAAAAACGGTTGCAAGCTTCACAAAATATAGAAGATAGCGTCGCCGATTCGTTTTTTGGGCCTCGAGCCGTTACATTTGTCGGGAAATTGATATCCATTGAGCGGAATTAAAAACCTGGCCGGGCAGACATTATGGTATGGACTTAGTTCCATCGCGGCCCGTTTTATCAATTACCTGCTCACTCCCTATCTCACTTACCAGTTCGGCACCACACAATACGGAATTTCACAATATGGTGAAATGAGCATCATCTACGCATTCATTCCCTTCATGAATGTGATCTTCACCTATGGAATGGAAACGGCCTTTTTCCGGTTCTCTAGCAAAACCAACAAGGATTCCGTCTATAACACCACGAGCATTTCCCTGATCCTGACAACCGGGTTACTTGCGATAATACTTTATCTGTTTCGCTATCCAATCGGGCATTTACTCCGGATCGAACAACATCCTGAATTCATGTCAATGGCTGTGGCCATCATTGCGCTGGATGCATTCACCACTATCCCTTTCGCCAAGCTTAGGCAAGATGGGAGGCCCGTCAAGTTTGCCGTGGTGAAGGTGAGCGGTATCATCGTCAATGTATTCTCCGTTTACTTCTTCCTCAGCATCTGCCCGAGGCTGCTGAGTGCCGACCCGAACAGTTGGGTGAGCGTGTTTTTCAACAAAGACTGGGCGGTGGGGTATGTACTCCTGGCCAATCTCATTCAGAATGCATTCACTCTTCTCTTGCTGATCCCGGAATTTACCGGCTTCAAATGGAAATTAGATAAGCCTCTCTGGCGCTCGATGATGATCTACGGTCTACCGCTGATCATCGCCGGTTTCGCAGGCATGATCAATGAAACATTTGACCGGATCATGCTGGGCTGGTGGGCGCCGGTAAGCTCGGAATCAGCAGCGAAAGTGGAGGTGGGCATTTATTCGGCCTGTTACAAATTATCCATTCTCATCACCTTGGCTGTACAGGCATTCCGAATGGGAGCCGAACCATTCTTTTTCCGGCAATCGGTGGAAACCAATGCACCCAAGGTGTATGCACGCGTTATGAAGTTTTTTGTAATAACACTTTGCGGAATGTTCCTGTTTGTGGTTCTCTACCTCGATCTGTGGAAACATTTCATCCGTAATCCGCGAATGTGGGTTGGGCTGAAGGTTGTACCCATTTTATTGCTCGCCAACATGTTCCTTGGCATTTACTACAACCTGAGCGTCTGGTATAAACTCGGCAATAGGACAGTCGCCGGGGCCTGGATCACACTCTTCGGCGCCGCTATCACGCTTCTCATTAATTATTTCTTCATCCCTTACTACAGTTATATGGCTTGTGCCTGGGCTACCTTCGCCTGCTACGGCAGCATGATGGTGATCAGTTTCGTATGGGGCCAGAAAGAATACCGGATCCCCTATGCCTGGAGGAAATTACTGGCCTATATGGTGATCGTGGTCATACTCTATGGCCTCCACCAGTTATTACTCCGGATCTCCGGCTCGGCAGTCTTCTATTATCTTACCGCCACGGCCATCCTTGCCGCATTCACCGTCTTCGTATTGAAAATTGAACGGAAAGAATTCCAGCGGCTACCCCTGATAGGTAAGTTCCTCTCAGGTAAAACGATCTAGAACATCTTCAGGAAAGCATTATTCATCTTCTCAAAACCGATCGTCGTCACCGGGCCATGCCCCGAATAAACCCTGGTCTCGTCCGGGAGGACGAATAGTTTCGTCTGGATGCTCTTGATCAGCGTCGGGTAATCGCCACCCAGGTCGGTACGGCCAATACCCATATTGAACAATACATCTCCATCCATCACCATTCCATTTTTTGCTGAGTAGAAGGAAATGCTTCCCGGTGAATGCCCCGGTGTAAAGGATACCTGCAAATCGTCCTCCCCAATACGCACATTATCCCCCTCGGCCAGGAGGACGATCTCTCCCTCATAGTTATCGAAGGGCAACTGCCATCCCTCGGCCGCTACGCCCGCACCTTCCAGCACAGGCCTTTCCTGGTCATGCAGGTGCGGGATGAGGCCCCAGGTTTCAAAGACGAATTTATTACCAAACACATGGTCGAAATGGCAATGAGTATTGAGCAGCAGCACCGGCTTGAGTCCGGTTTCCGCGATATATTTCTTCAATTGATCCCTTTCCTCCTGAAAATAACACCCGGGGTCGATAATGCAGCACTCCTTCTGTTCGTTATAGAGCAGATAGGTATTCTCCTGGACGGGGTTAAATGTGAATGCCTTAAGACTTAACATCCTTGGTTTTTCCGTACTTTTAAATATGGACCCGAATCCGGTAAATTTGTGACCCGGCCGGTCCGCTTTTACGGCTATTGAAGGTACATTATAAATGAATGTTGGCAGGCAAGCGGCAACACTTGCGGCATAAATAACGATTAATCAGAAACAGTAAAGAACATATGAGCAGTCGCAGCCACTATTTTTCTTTCCATTACCCTGATCACCGCACGGATAAGGAAAACTTCCCGGGACCATTTTTAAAAAATAAATACGCTCTGATGAATAAAGTATCATGCCTGCTTGCCTGCCTTTTCCTGGTTTGGATGCAAGGGAATGCACAGGTGAGCACTGTAGAGTTTGGAAAGAACAGGGTTCAATTTCAGAAGTTTAAATGGAAATACTACCAGACTGACAATTTCAATACCTACTTCAGCCAGGATGGGCTCGGCCTTGGAAAGTACGTTGCCCAGATAGCAGAAACGGAATTGCCGACGATCGAAGAATTTGTTGAGTATGGCCTGCAGCGCCGCGTAAACATCGTGGTCTATAACAGCTTCGATGAAATGCAGCAATCCAATATAGGCCTGGGTATCGATTGGCAGAATACGGGTGGCGTGACTAAGCTCGTCAACAACAAAATGCTCGTTTATTTCGACGGAAATCATGAGAACCTCCGCCGGCAGATACGACAGGGAATAGCAAAGGTGCTCGTGGATAACCAGCTCTTCGGTGACGATCTCGGGGAGTTCGCGGCGAACCAGACCCTCCTTGACCTGCCCAAATGGCTCACCGATGGCTATGTTGCATATGCCGCCGAGAACTGGAGCCCCTCCCTGGATGATGATCTCAGATCGGTCATGCTCGGCGGAAAGTATAACAATTTCTACCAGTTTGCCTTCGTAAAGCCCGATCTCGCCGGGCACGCCTTCTGGAAATATATCGCCGATAAATATGGAAAAAGTAAGGTGACCTATTTCCTCTATCTCTCCCGCATTTACCGTAACCTCAACAACGCCTCGCAGAAAGTGACAAAGAAGAAGTTCAGGGACGTGCTCAAGGATTTCATGCTGGAAGTACCTCAGCAATATTATAAGGATATCAAGGGACGCCGGAATGCCCCCAAAGGACAACTGGGCGTCAGCGAAGTGGTGGGTAAGAAGGACTTCATCCGTTTCAATGCCAATCCCAATCCAAAAAGTTTCACCTATGTGGTCACAGAATTCAAGCAGGGAATGTATTCCGTTGTATTGAATGAAAATTTTGTCAACCGCAAGGTCTTGCTGAAGTTCGGCGCCCGTTCGGTGGAAGATGAGAAGAACCCGAATTACCCGATCATTGCCTGGGATGGCAAAGGCACACGCATTACCGTCATCTTCTGGGAAAAAGGCGGCCTGCATCTCTTCGTCTATGATGCCGTGAACCGGGTGAAGATCGTCAAGCAGGATCTGCCAATGTTCAACCAGGTAGAAGACGCGAAGTACATGCTCGATGCAAACACGCTTCTCCTGAGCGCCGTCCGCAGCGGCCAGACCGATATCTTCGTGTACAAGATCGACAAACAATCCTACGACCAGGTGACGAACGATGTATACGACGATCTCGATCCATCCTTCGTAGCATTCCCCAACAAAACGGGGATCATCTTCTCCAGCAATCGCCCCTCCGCCACCGCAGGCAGCAGCGACGATTCATTGCCGGCCAAACATTACAATATCTTCCTGATCGATAATTGGAACAAGTCTGAATTCAAACAGATCTCGCAGCTGAGCAATCTGAGATTCGGAAATGCACGCTTCCCTTCACAATACAATAGCTCGCACTTCACCTTCGTCAGCGATGAGAATGGAATCAATAACCGGTATGCCGGCTTCTTCCGCACCGAACGCGCAGGACTGGATACACTGATCTTCGTGGGTGATGAAGT
>DATHKS010000507.1:0-2954 GCA_035488975.1 Chitinophagaceae bacterium
TGATGATGAATACGTAACTTTAGAAAGAGCAAGGGAGTTCGCCACCAATTGGGGAAGCGAACTGGTTAACGCGGGAAATGCCGGTCATATTAATTCGGCTTCCAACCTCGGAGACTGGCCCCTTGGTTACGCGTATTTGCAAAAACTCATCAAATAGATCAATGCTCATTCAAAATAAAAAAATCGGATCGAAGGGAATGTTTTTCGTGGAGCAGGACGGCAATATCCTTGCGGAAATGACATATACCATGCCCTCGGAAAACAAGATGATCATCGAGCACACGGAGGTGAGCGACGAATTGAGGGGAAAGAATGTAGGGTATCAGCTCGTCAAGACCGCGGTAGACTATGCACGTAAACAGAATCTGAAGATCGTGCCGCTTTGTCCATTTGCCCGTTCGATCTTCGATAAGAAAGAGGATCTGCGCGATGTGCTGGCCTGATCAAAAGAATTAGTCTTCAATATTCATTCTTCAAATACATTCTTATGAACCTTTCAAGGATCGTCACTGTCCTTTCTCTTCTTTTGCAATTTGGATTCAGCGCATGGTCGCAGGACGACGCCGCCTACAAAATGCCTCCCAAAGACATCGCGGATATGTTGCTGGCGAAACCTACGCCTGCCGTTAGCATCGATGATAAAGGCGAGTGGATGCTCCTGACCGAGACCAGTCTCTATCCTTCCGTGGAGGAACTGGCGCGCCCGGAAATGAAGATCGCGGGACTGCGTATCAATCCAAACAACTATGCTCCCAGCCGGCAGAATTTCATCACGGGTATTTCCCTGAAGAATATTGCCGGGGGAAAACAAGCCAGTATCGCGGGTCTTCCCACACCACTCTATGCTGGCAACGTGAATTGGAGCCCATCCGGAAGGAAGATCGCCTTCACACAGACAATGGCAGATCATGTGGATCTCTACGTGATAGATGTGGCAACGCAGAAGGCGATGAAGGTGAACAAGACATTCCTGAATGTGGTCATAGGATCATACATCTGGTACGATGACCAAACCCTGCTTTATAAAGCGATACTCAAACCCGCGAGTGCGGCACCCAAAAAGCCTTTGATGCCAAAGGGACCGACCACGCAGGAGAATTATGGCAAGGCCTCTCCCCGTCCCACCTTCCAGGATATGATCAAGAGTCCCTATGATGAGATGCTATTTGAATTCTTCGCCACCTCTCAACTCATCAGGAACACCGGTGGGATCGAAACGAAGATTGGTGCACCCTCCATTTATCTCCGGATGGACGTATCGCCGGATAAGAAATATATACTTACTCAAACGGCCCACAAGCCCTTCTCCTATCTCGTTCCTGCTAATGGATTCCCGCTTGCTGTGCAGGTAGCGGACATGAGTGGCAAACTGGTGAAACAAGTAGCCGAGTTGCCCTCTTCGGAGACAGCGCCCGGCGGAAACGACAATGTACAATTCGCGCCCCGCGGCTTCCAATGGCGGGATGACGAGCCCTCGACCCTCGTATGGTGCATGCCACTTGACAGCGGGCTGATCAAGAAGAATGTCGAATACCACGATGCAGTGTATGCGCAACCCGCGCCCTTCGCTGCTGAACCGGTTGAACTGTTCAAGACGAAAATGCGCTATCGCGGTATCACCTGGGGAGATAAGAACGTTGCGATCGTATCAGAGGGATTGACTGGTAAGCAGCTCACGCAGATGGACCGGTTCAATCCCGTAACGGGCGACCTGGAGAAACTAATGAGTCGCAATTCGACAGACGCATATTCCAGCCCGGGGTTCCCGGTAACGGCGCCCAATGCCATGGGCCGCGATGTACTACTCACCATTGACGAAGGCAATAAATTATTATTCAACAATCCAATCGGTAGCTCACCCAAAGGCGATCTGCCATTTCTCCTTTCATATGATATTCATACGAAGAAAGCCGATACGCTCTGGCGCTGCCAGGATGGTTATTTCGAAAGCGTGGTAAGGGTACTGGATGCAAAGAAATTGACGCTGGTCACGCGAAAGGAAAGTGAGAAGGAGATGCCTAACTATTGGCTAAAGAACTTAAGACTGCGTATAGCCGACCGGCAGCTAACCTCCTTTACCAATCCGTATCCGCAATTGGATGGTGTCTCGAAAGAGAAGATCAAATACAAGAGGGCCGATGGTGTAGACCTGACGGGCGATCTCTACCTGCCAAAAGGATATGACGCAAAGAAGGATGGCCCCTTGCCGGTCTTCATCTGGGCCTATCCGGCGGAATACAACTCCGCGGCCGATGCAGCTCAGATACGGGGAAGCGAACACCGGTTCACGCTGTTGAACTGGGGATCGCCGGTATTCTACGTTACACAAGGTTATGCCGTACTGAACAATGCGGAGATGCCGATTGTTGCTACGGATAAAGACAAGAAGCCAAATGATAATTTCATCGACCAGTTGACGATGAATGCAAAAGCGGCGATCTCGGAGCTGAGCAGCCGCGGTGTCGGTGATAGCACACGTGTAGCTGTAGGGGGCCATAGCTATGGGGCCTTCATGACGGCAAACCTGCTTGCACATACCAACCTCTTCAAGGCCGGCATTGCACGAAGCGGGGCATATAACAGATCACTCACGCCATTCGGCTTTCAGAATGAGGACAGGACCTATTGGGAGGCGCCCGATCTGTACACGGCGATGAGCCCGTTCAGTTTTGCAGACAAGATAAAGACACCCATCCTCCTCATTCATGGCGATGCCGACGACAATACCGGCACGTATCCTATACAGAGCGAGAGAATGTTCAATGCGATCAAGGGACATGGCGGCACGGTGAAATATATAAGTCTTCCCTATGAGGCGCATGGATACAGGGGAAGGGAGAATATCCTTCATATGTTGAATGAACAATTTCTATGGCTTGAAAAATATGTGAAGAATGGGAAAAATGCGAAGAGTGAGTTGAAAGGATTCTGAGACCTCAAATAGTGGTGCAAGG
>DATHKS010000508.1:0-5242 GCA_035488975.1 Chitinophagaceae bacterium
ACCTGGGTTAATTTCGGCTGGATGTCAACTGGTTGACATCCAGTTGACATCCTGGAAGGGAATGATCTTGGGTTGGCAACCTACTCAAAACTTTTATCGACCAAACACTCTCCACTTTGGCCTTCAATCCTTACCTTTGCCGTCCTTTCACAAACCCGTGGGTGTGGTGACCCGCAGGTGAGAAATGAAACCAGGTCCGTTCTCCCGGATCATATTTCAAAATCTGGCCCAGCGAATTGCTTGGCCGGTCAAAGTGAAAAAGTAAAAAGATTATGAAACGTACATTTCAACCTCATCGTCGTCGTCGTAAAAGTGTTCACGGATTCCGTCAACGCATGGCAACTGCCAATGGCCGCAAGGTTCTTGCCAGCCGCCGTGCTAAAGGCCGCAAGAAGCTGACCGTTTCTGATGAGAAAAAATTGAAGTAAGCGCACCGGCTGCCAAACGGCCCGGGAAGCATCCTATAATTTTACAGCTCCGGTTATACCGGAGCTTTTCTTATTATTGCCTGGCTCGTCATAACATCTATTTCACCGTGTCGAAAACATTTACACTTGGCAGGAATGAGCGGCTGAAGAGCCGAAAGCTGATTGAAGCACTATTCAAAAAAGGGAAGAACTATACCCTCCCGCCATTCAAAATATTTTATATCATCGAGCCTTCTTCTTCGGGTTCAGCACCGCTTCAGTTTGGCGTGGGAGTCAGCAGCCGCTATTTCAAGAAGGCCGTGGATCGTAACCGCGTCAAACGACTGATAAGGGAAGGTTGGAGATTGCAAAAGGGCCCGCTAGCGGAAATAAGTAAAACGGCGAATGCCTCGTTATATATTTTTATCATCTACACGGGAAGGGATGTACCCGCCTATGCCGCAGTGGCTGACAAGATCGGCGAGGTGATAAAGCGGCAAGCCGGTCTTTTTAATAAAAAGTGAAAACGATACTCTACATATTGAGTCTTCCCTTTATCGCGCTGATCAAAATTTACCAGCTGGTGATCTCGCCATGGTTCGGTCCCAAGTGCCGCTTCACTCCTACCTGTTCTCATTACGCATCTGAAGCGCTGAAGAAGCACGGCGTATTCAAAGGACTATGGCTGGCCATAAGACGCATAAGCCGTTGCCATCCCTGGGGTGGAAGCGGGTATGATCCGGTGCCGTGATCAGTACAAGAAATACATTCCTCTTATCGGTTTGTAAACTCTCTATGATATCCGGCAACCACAGCTACCTATCGCAATCCCGGTATCGGAAGCAGGCCTTTACATAAAATCATCCGCGGAGCGATACGCCGCGATCACCGCGAGTTCTCCTTCTTTTCCCGGTCTTGAATTTCCATGTTCCATTCCCAATACACCCTTGTATCCTTTGGAATGAATATGCTTGAATATATTCTTGTAATTCATTTCCCCCGTGCCCGGCTCATTCCTCCCTGGATTATCACCGATCTGTATATAGGCGATCTCTTCCCATGCCGCTGAAAGATTGGCAATGATATTTCCTTCATTACGCTGCATATGATACATGTCGAATAATATTTTGCATGAGGGACTGTTCACTGCCTTGCAAATGGTGAATGCCTGATCGGAATGACGAAGGAAAAGATCGGGATTGTCGCTGAGTGACTCGAGTACCATCACAAGCCCGGCCGGCTCCAGTATGGCGGCCGCCTTTCTTAATGCCGTAATGATATTCGAAGACTGGTATTCGAGAGGAAGACTTCTGTCATAGTTGCCCGGTACAACCGTTGCCCATTTCGCATTGCACCTTTTCGCTACCTCTACGGCTTCCTTACAATCCCGGATCATGCGGTCGGTCCATTCCTGTTTGCCTGTTGCGAGTGATGTCTTCCAATGCCAGTTGTCGGAAGTGATAACGAATACACCCATCGTCATGTTGAGCTTCGAGAGCAGGTCGCCGATCTTCTTCTGCTGATCCACCGGGCGGCCCATCATTCCATTGTCCTCGATTGAACGAAAGCCGCGATCGTAGCCAAACTTTATCTGGTCGAGGAAATCGCTTCCACCATTGTTTTTGAACATGCCATCATGAAAACCATAGTTAAGGTGAAAGCTGGCATCGGCATCGGAAGTATGGCCAGACCTGGCGAATGCTTCTGCCGCGGTTGCTATCGACACGCCGCCGAGCAATCCGTTACGGACAAATTTTCTACGATTCATCTTTTCTCTTTTGGAATTAAAAGTAAGGATATACTTGTAAAAAGCATCCGGAGAAATAACGGAATGAAACATGGATCTTATCTTTTTGCAACTCGTTCGTATATTCTGAAATTCCCAGCATAAAAAACGGATAATACTGCTATGATTATGTACTTTCAAGTCACAACTCCGGTTTCAGCGTTCGCTTATGAAAAATATTTTCTTTTGTAGTTTGATCATGCTCTGCTCTTCCGCAATACTCGCACAGAGTGATACTATCTTTGCAAAATACGATCAGGCCATTCCGGGTGCTGACATTAAGTTCACCATGGTACCCGTTCCTGCCGGGTCATTCGTCTTCGGCAGCGCGACAAAGGATAAGATAAAAGATCAGGATGAGACACCGGCGCATACTGTCGCGATCAGCGCGTTCTGGATGGGAGCGTATGAGGTGACGTACGAGGAGTTCACCCTTTTCTTCAACGACGTTTCTCTTAGTCAGAATATTCCCACCGATGCAATAACGCGACCCAGTTCCCCTTATATCGACCTCACGCTTGGCATGGGTAAGGCGGGAAATTTTCCTGCCAATAGCTTGCAGCCCTAT
This sequence comes from Chitinophagaceae bacterium, assembly GCA_035488975.1. Classification (GTDB taxonomy): domain Bacteria; phylum Bacteroidota; class Bacteroidia; order Chitinophagales; family Chitinophagaceae; genus DATHKS01. Next base: position 2,762 of record DATHKS010000508.1, read on the forward strand.
GGCGCCATCATGTATTGCAAATGGTTGTATTCAAAAACAGGCATATTCTTCCGGCTCCCGACCGAAGCCGAATGGGAGTATGCCTGCCGGGCGGGCTCTACCACCGTGTATCCATTTGGTGATGATGAGGGAAAACTGAAAGACTATGCATGGTATTCCGCCAACAGCGAAAATAAGTATCACAAGGTGGGATTGAAGAAGCCCAATGCCTGGGGACTATATGATATCCTGGGAAATGTGGGAGAGTGGGTATTGGATCAGTATGACGATAAGTTCTATTCTTCCATTGCAGACAACGCCATCGATCCCCTGAGAACGCCGGAGAAGAGATATCCCCGGATCGTAAGAGGTGGTAGCTACAGGGACGAAGGCAAGGAGCTTCGCGCGGCAAACCGCGCAATATCTGATCCCATCTGGAACAGGCGCGATCCGCAGATACCCAAAAGTAAATGGTGGAATGCAGATGCGCCCTTCATTGGTTTCAGGATCGTACGACCGGTGAAGCAGCCCACACCCGAGGAGGCAGAAACATTCTTTAAAACATATCTTGGATTCTAAAAAAACCACACATGAATAATGACAACAATTCAAACAAGAGCCGGAGGGATTTCGTAAAGCAATCTTCGCTGATCGCAGGTGGCATCCTGGCGGCGCCCCTGATTGGCCATGCGAATTACTTTTCCGGAGCTGATGACGTGATCAAGATAGCATTGATCGGTTGCGGAGGACGTGGTACCGGCGCTATCAGCCAGGCACTTTCGACCAAGCAAAATGTAAAGCTAGTAGCGATGGCCGATGCCTTCAAGGACCGCCTCGATGGCTGCTACAAGACGTTGACCACCGATCCTGCAGACGGTTCCCCTTCTCTCAAGAACCGCGTGGATGTTCCCGAGGAAAGGAAGTTCACCGGCTTCGATGCCTATCAGAAGGCAATGGCATTTGCAGATGTTGTCATATTGAGCACGCCTCCCGGTTTCCGCCCGATACACTTTGAGGAAGCGGTGAAACAAAACAAGCAGATATTCATGGAAAAACCGGTGGCTACCGATCCCGCCGGGATAAAACGCGTATTGGATGCAGCGATCATAGCCAAGCAGAAGAAATTGAATGTGGTGGTAGGACTGCAACGTCATTACCAGAATTCCTATCGTGAATTATTCAAGAGGAAAGATCTTATCGGAGACATTACATCCGGGCAGGTATGGTGGAACAATGATGGCGTGTGGGTGAATAAAAGAAAATACGGGCAAACGGAAATGGAATACCAGATGCGCAATTGGTATTATTTCAACTGGCTTTGCGGCGATCATATTACTGAACAGCATATTCACAACCTGGATGTGATGAATTGGTTCAAGGGGGGATATCCCGTGAAGGCGCAGGGCATGGGAGGGAGACAGGTAAGAAAGGGAAAGGAGTACGGAGAGATCTTCGATCACCATTTCGTGGAATACACCTATGCCGATGGCTCCATTCTCAATAGTCAATGCCGTCATATCCCCGGCACGATGAGCAGGGTAGACGAGATGTTCGTTGGCACGAAGGGAGTGATCCGCTGCGACGAGGCGGTGATCACCGATCAGAAAGGAAAGGAATTATTCAGGTATGATAAGAAGGGTGAGAATAATCCTTACCAGACCGAGCACGATGAATTATTTGCGGTGATAGCAAAAGGCGACTACAAATTCGCCGATGCGGAGAATGGTGCGAAAAGCACGATGACTTCTATCCTGGGGCGAATGGCAACCTATAGCGGGCAATTGATCGAATGGGACAAGGCGATCAACTCGGGTATCAACATCATGCCCAAGCAATTCGACTGGAATGCGCTTCCACCTGTTTTGCCCAATGATGATGGATATTATCCGGTGGCAGTGCCTGGCGTTACTAGATATTTTTGAAGAGCATGATTAGAGGACAAGTAATAAGTTATAAGTGATAAGGCCTTATTAGAAGATGTTTCCATTGAAGCCTTATAACTTATTAACTTTCCATATCTAGGCTTTCTCAAAATTCTCTCCTACTTTCTTCCAATTGATCACTGCCCAAATAGCTTTCAGGTAATCGGGCCGCTTGTTCTGGTATTTCAGGTAATAGGCATGCTCCCACACATCGATACCGAGAATGGGTGTTCCCTTTACTTCGGCCACATCCATCAGGGGATTGTCCTGGTTAGGAGTGGATGTCACTTCCAGTTTATTGTCCTTTACGATCACCCAGGCCCATCCTGAGCCGAAGCGAGTGGCGCCAGCGGTATTTACTTTTTCCTGCAGCGCTTCAAGTGAACCGAATGCCGAAGTGATCGCCTCTGCTAATTTGCCTGAAGGTGCGCCGCCATTGGCGGAAAGAAGTTCCCAAAAGAAGGTATGATTCCAATGACCACCGCCATTGTTTCGTACGGCAGGAGAGATCTTCCCCGCAGCCGCTACGAGTTGTTCAATGGTCTTGTTCTCATGTTCTGTTCCGGCAATTGCTTTATTT
>DATHKS010000509.1:0-2748 GCA_035488975.1 Chitinophagaceae bacterium
AGCCGTGCCCACCGAGAATGAATCTTCCACGAAGGAAGTATTCAGGAAACAGGCGCTGAAGGCAGAATCAATAGGATAAGAACAAAACCGGGGCGGAATATATCCCGCCCCGGACTATATTAAATAAAATGAACCAGGCAGTATCAACCCTTCCCGCCTTGCATTTCGCGGAAGCGGCAGAGAGATTACGGGGCATCGTCAACCGGACACCGCTCCAGTTGAATGCAAATCTCTCGCGCCGGTACCAATGCAATGTGTACCTCAAGCGTGAAGACCTACAGATTGTCCGCAGCTATAAATTGCGTGGCGCATACAATATGATGAGCAGTTTGCCGATGGCACAGCTTCAGAAGGGTGTCGTATGCGCGAGTGCAGGTAATCATGCCCAGGGCTTCGCATACAGTTGCAAGAAGCTTGGCATAAAAGGCGTGAGCTTCATGCCGGTGATCACTCCCAAACAAAAGGTAAACCAGACGAAGATGTTCGGGGAGGACACCATCGAGATCCGTCTCATAGGAGACACCTTCGATGATTGTGCCGATGCAGCAAAAGAATTCACCGAAGAGAATAAGATGACATTCATTCCGCCCTTCGACGATCGCCGCATCATCGAAGGCCAGGCCACGGTGGGCATCGAGATCCTCGAGGATCAGCCATCCGTTGATTATATCTTCCTGCCCGTAGGTGGAGGTGGACTAAGTGCCGGCGTTGGTTCTTACTTCAAGACCTTCTCGCCAAAGACGAAGGTGATCGGCCTGGAACCGGAAGGGGCTCCCTCCATGTTCGAGGCATTGAAGGCGGGTCATCCCGTAGCGCTTGCCAGCATCGACAGGTTCGTCGATGGGGCCGCAGTCAAAAAGGTCGGCTCACTTACGTTCTCCATCTGCAAGGAGGTATTGGATGATATGAGATTGGTGCCGGAAGGAAAGATCTGCACGACCATCCTGAAATTATACAATGAAGACGCCATCGTTGCCGAGCCCGCTGGTGCGCTTTCCATTGCGGCTCTCGATGATTTCGCCGCCGAAATAAAGGGGAAGAATATCGTCTGCGTCGTAAGCGGCAGCAACAATGATATCGACCGCATGCAGGAGATCAAGGAAAGAAGCCTGCAGTACGAAGGCCTCAAACACTACTTCCTGATCAACTTCGCACAACGGCCCGGTGCATTGAAGGAATTCGTCAATAATATCCTGGGGCCAACGGATGATATCACGCGCTTCGAATACATGCAAAAGACGAACAAGGAAAACGGACCTGCCCTGGTGGGCATAGAACTACAATCGAAGACGGATTATGAGCTGCTGACACTGAAACTGGTCGCCAATAATATCAGCTTCACGGAATTGAACAAGGATGATACGCTGTTTGGATACCTGGTCTGAGGTGGTAAGTCAAAATTAAAAAGTAAAAATGCAAAAGGGTTTGCTAACGATGAAGACCCCGACCATTCAAAGTCAAAAGTAAAAAGTCAAAATTCAAAAGGGTTCCCGAACGACGGAGATCCCAACCGCTTCGAGTCGTTTTTTTACTTTTTACTTTTGAATTTTGACTTAACAAGGGGGTTCCCTAACGATGAAGACTCCGACCAATTCGGGTCTATTTTTGAATTTTGACTTTTGACTTTTGACTTTTGAATTAACAATAACGGTCGTTAGTCTTGTGGGAAAAAACCATTCTCTACATCCATTCCTTTGAAGAAAATTTTGTAATTTAGAACGTTTGCTTGCCATACGTTCAGCCGATCCCATATTTCATTATAAATTCTCTAATAAATCTAAGTCTGCCCATGGCAAGCAAAACTGGTCTATACGATCCTTCCTTTGAACATGATGCCTGTGGAATTGGTTTTGTCGCCAATATCAAAGGAGGGAAATCCCACCAGAACATCTCCGATGCGCTTACCGTATTGGAAAACATGGAGCATCGTGGCGCCTGCGGATGTGAGAACAACACCGGCGACGGCGCTGGCATCATGATACAGGTTCCCCATGAATTCTTCTTCGATGAATGTATCAAGCTCGGCGTACACCTTCCCTCTTACGGAAAGTATGGCGTGGGTGTCATATTCTTCCCCAAGGAAATACGGCTCCGCGAAGAATGCCGCGATATTTTCAACCGCACCGCGGAAAAACTCGGCCTCGAGATCCTGGCTTACCGAAAGGTTCCCGTTAATACCAACGACATCGGCCCCACAGCGTTAAGCGTCGAACCTGAAATAGAACAGGTATTCATTGCCTGCCCCGATCATATTTCCAACCCCGATGAATTCGAACGTAAATTATTCGTGCTGCGCAATTTTTCCAGCAACACGATCCTCAATACCGTTAAGAAAGACGAGATAGGTTTCTATATCGCCTCCCTGTCTTACAAGACGATCGTCTACAAGGGACAGCTTACCAGTACACAGGTAAGGCGTTATTTCACCGATCTCACCAACAAGAGAATGGTCAGCGCCTTCGGCCTCGTCCATTCCCGCTTTGCAACAAATACATTTCCTTCCTGGAAACTCGCACAGCCTTTTCGGTTCATCGCCCACAATGGGGAGATCAACACATTGCAGGGAAACCTGAATTGGCTGAAGACAAGCGAGAAGAATTTCACTTCACCGTATTTCAGCAAGGAAGAAATGGAGATGCTGCTGCCGATCGTCACGAATGGACAATCGGATAGCGCGTGTCTCGACAATATGATCGAACTCCTCGCCATGACGGGGCGCTCGCTGCCGCATGTCATGATGATGCTTAT
>DATHKS010000510.1:0-3786 GCA_035488975.1 Chitinophagaceae bacterium
TTATAGTCGGGGAACTATATGGAATCAATAACCCGAGGGAGCTCTCCTGGGCCTTCTCGCAGCTCGACGACTATGAGGGTGTGCTGGTAGAGTCGCATGAGCGTCCGCTCTACCGCAGGGAACTGGCCGGCATAATATCGGGAGCGGGAATAGTCGAGGCATGGATATACTGGTTTAACGGCGATGTGAGCGGCAAGCCCGCCATCGACTGTGGTGATATCCTGGAATACATGCGTACTAAAAAAGATGCGATATGAGGTCGGGCCGCTTCTTATTTCTATGCTGTGCAATACTATTGCTTCAATCCTGCGAATTCAGTTGCTCCGTGGGAGGAAAAAAGGGTGAGATAAAAGCGCCTGTGGTAGATGGCAACACGAGGATCTATAATGGTATTCAACTGCGCAGCAACAAGCTTAAGATCGATAAGGCCTACCTGATCTTCGGAAACGGTGAAAAAGTCCCTGCAGATAATTTCGTCGATTTTTCTCAACCGGTAAAGGTCGTCCTGCTTATCGACAGTGGATGGACTATCAGGGACAACAAGGCTTTTCTCGGCGCCTCGGAAAAGATCACAATGGAAGGAGGTCAGCTAATTCTCGATGAGAAAGATCTCTTTGCACAGGCCTATTCCGGAGGCGTAACTGCCAACGATGCAAAGACCATTGCACTGACCGCTACCTTACGCCTGAAGAAAAATGCACCCCCTACCTCCTTTAAGATCGATTTCAGGGTATGGGATAAAGAGGGTGACGCCTTTGCCGAGGGTAGCTATACACTGTTCTCGAAATGAGCATCGTACTAATTAAATTACACCGTGTCTAAGAATATCTATTTTCTTTCTGATTTTCATCTGGGAGCGCCTACTCATGAGGCGAGCCTTGAACGGGAAAGACTTATCGTCAGCTTCCTGGACACTATCAAGGCCGATGCCAGCGAGATCTTCCTGGTGGGAGACATGTTCGATTTCTGGTATGAATACCGGCAGGTGGTACCGAAGGGATATGTGAGGCTATTGGGCAAACTGGCCGAGCTCACGGACGCCGGCATTCAAATGCATTTCTTCGTAGGCAACCACGATATGTGGATGCGCGACTATTTCCAGAAGGAACTGAATATCCCCGTCTACTTCGAACCAAAGGAGTTTGAAAGGAACGGGAAAACATTTCTTATCGGTCATGGAGACGGCCTTGGCCCGGGGGATCATGGATATAAGCGACTGAAGAAGGTGTTCCGCAACCCCGCGTGCAAATGGCTGTTTGGCATATTGCCGCCGGTGGTGGGAATGGGAATTGCCAACTATATGAGCCGCAGGAGCCGGGCGCAGACGGGCGCTTCGGAGGAGATTTTTCTCGGAGAGGAAAGGGAATGGCTCATGATCTACAGCAAGGAAATACTTGCGCAAAAAAAGATCGATTTTTTCGTGTTTGGCCATAGACACTTACCCGTCGATTATCGTCTTTCAATGGATAGCCGTTATATCAACCTGGGAGATTGGATCAGGTATTTTACCTATGCCGTGTTCGATGGAAACGACCTCGTGTTGCGGTCCTTCACCGGAAACGATCAAAAGATCATCAGAAATAAATGAAACGAATCCTCTTTTTGTCCCTCTCCTTTCTCCTCCTGAGCCAGGCCTGGGCGCAGACGGATACATCCTTCAAATTGGTAAGGACGATCACGGGAGACATCAAGGCATTCACCGTGGACAATCTCGATAATGTGTACCTGCTAAGCAGTACCAACCAGGTGAAGAAACTCAATAATAACGGGGACTCTGTAGCCGTATTCAATGATGTTAAGAAATTCGGCCAGGCTACACTGATCGATGTATCGAACCCCTTGAAAGTATTGTTGTTCTACCGGGATTTTGCCACGATAGTTGTGCTGGACCGGTTCTTCACCATCAGGAACATTATCGATCTCCGTAAAAAGAATATCCTGCAGGTGCAGGCCATCGGTCAATCCTACGACAATAAGATATGGCTGTATGATGAACTCGAAAGCAAGTTGAAGAAGATCGATGAAGATGGCAAGGTATTACTGGAGACGCCGGATTTCCGGCAACTGTTCGGAACATCTCCTTCGCCACTGAAAATATTCGATGAGGACCAGTACGTGTACCTCTATGATTCCGCGCAGGCCGTTTTTGTCTTCGACTACTATGGATCGGTGAAAAACAAGATACTCATCTCCGGCTGGAACAACTTCAAGGTAGCGGGTAAATACATCTTCGGCTCAAAGGGTAATACATTATTCCGATACGATATCCGCACCTTCCGGATCGATGAATGGAAACTGCCAGAGGAACTCTATAAGAGCCGCGCCTTTAACTTTACCGCGTCTCATCTTTATGCGCTAAAGCAGGATACCATTGAAATTTACTCTTTCCAATAGTTAAAAGCTGTCAGTATTCGATAATTTAGCGATTCAACCGGTTGGTGATATATGAATGAGCTGCTCGACAGAATATGGCTGGATAATTCAGTAAGGATGTACCTGACGGTCGTCGGTATCATCCTGTTCGTCATCCTGGTGAAACGGTTTGTGGCCCACTACCTGGCGGGTTTGCTGTTTCAATTCATAAGAACGGTATGGAAGGATATCGATAAGAAATCCTTTACAAACCTTGTCACGAAACCGCTCGGCTTCTTCCTCGTGATATTCGTGTCCATCATCACGCTTAATAAACTTCATTTCCCCAACCTGCTCGATATCGATATTTACCGGATCACGTTGAAGGAACTGGTGCGGGGACTCGCATCCCTCGTCCTGGTCATATCATTTATCAGGCTCCTGTTGCGCATCATCGATTTTCTCGCCATCGTGCTTCACCTGAAGGCGGACCGGACACACGACGTGAGCGATAATCAACTGATCGTTTTCTTCAAGGACTTCTTCAAGGTGATCATTTTGATAATAGGGCTGCTGATGGTATTGAAATTCTCCTTTGGCCTTAATATCGGGAATCTCCTCACCGGTCTTAGCCTCGTGGGTGCGGCCATCGCGCTTGCGCTGCGTGAGAGCCTCGAGAACCTGATCGCATCCTTCATCATCTTCTTCGACAAACCCTTCAGCACCGGGGATGTAGTAAAGGTGAATAGCTTTACTGGAACGGTAGAGAAGATAGGACTGAGGAGTACGCGCATTCGAACCGATCAGAAGACATTCATCACCGTTCCCAACAAGCAAATGGTGGACACCATCCTCGATAATCTCTCCCTGCGCACGCATAGACGCGGTGAGATGCGACTGGAACTGGGACCTTCGGTATCCGCGGCATTGCTCGACCAATTCATCAACAGGATAAGGCAGATCGTCGCCAGGAAAGAGATCCAGAATTCTACCGTACTGCTCAACGATATCACGCCGACGGCATTCGTAATATTGGTGGACTACTTTACCGGACCCATTACGCAGGCCGAATTCAATTCCGTAAAGGAACAGGTCAATTTCGCTATCATTAAATTGATGGAGGAACTCAAATTGGAAACCGCGGGCGCCAATATGGACATCCGCATCACGGGCCCGCAGGCGCAGGCCGGGTGATCAATCTCCCGCAGCAATTATTTCACCTACCTCCTTATCAAACAGTCCGTATTTGCCATACTCGACCACCCGCCCGATCTCTTTCCCATTCTTCATTACCAGGATGGTTGGCACGTTGATTATATTCAGGGCCTCCGACAGGCCATCGAGAGTCTTCTTTGCCCGGTCAACTCCTATCAGCGACACCCGCTCTTTCGAGAGACCTGCAGCATCCGCAAAGGCGAAGAACTTGGGCACAAT
>DATHKS010000511.1:0-2515 GCA_035488975.1 Chitinophagaceae bacterium
AGGATCAGAACACCGGGCTCCGGCTCCACGACGAGATTCGCCTCTCCATTGGTGAGCTTGGGGTATATTCCATTCCAGGTCTGCGTCACCGTTTCATCCATGAAATGCGCGAATTGACGCAGGTAGTCCAGTATGAGACGATTGATCCATTGTTTATTGAATGGCTCATGCGTCGCTCCGTACTCGTGCGAATCGCCAACGATCAATTCTCCCTGCTCGTTTTGGGAGACCATTACATGTATGCCCATTTGCAAATATTCCGGGTACCGTTTCTTATAGTGATCCGCTAGCTCCGTTATGGAAGCCGCCTTCATGAAGCTTTTATAATGAACCAGGGACAATCCACCACAAAGCGCGGGCCCCATGCGCCATTGATCGGGTTGAGCGGACAGGCGCATCATCTGCAATTTGCATTTGGTGAGTGGAGCAGATGCATACACTTCGGGATAAAGTGTCTCGAAGTCGGCGCCGCTGCAGACGTATATCTCATCGGCCTCAAATTCTTCTCCACCCATATACACGGCGGGATACGATATATCGGTCACGGCTTTTCCCCAGGTGAATTCGACGTCCCATTTCTCAGACAGCCAGGTGGGCAAAGCCGCTATCGCCTGTCGCGGGTCCACGATCATCTCATCCGGGCCGAACAAACTACCTTTTAACCGTTCATGCCTTACCGCCGGAGAAGTAATGATGGTCTGCGCGGGATCGAACAACCGGTATTCACGATAGGAATATATTTCCATCAATTCCTGCAGAACACACCATTCCTTTTCATCATAGGCCAGGTGCAGGGAGCCGACCTCGTCGTGCCAGATACCCGCTTCCATGGAGACTTCCTTCCATATCCTTCTCGATCTCATGGCCGTCTCATACAGGTCGCCATCCGGCTGACCGATCGGCCATATCATCCCGAAGTTCCTGATCGAAGCGCCTACGGCCTTCGCATTTCTTTCGATCACCCTGACCGAATAGTTATTCATGGCGAGCGTCCTTGCGGTTGCCAACCCGACTATTCCTGCCCCGACTACAATTGCGGATCGCTTTTTCATTTTATGAAGATTCCTTTGCGGTGTATTTATTTCGAAAATAAAACCATGAATAAAGAACGGCGGCCAACCCGATCAGCGATCCTATTACGGCGGCATGCGAATAGAATTGCGACCAGTTATTCTGAAGCCTCATGATCTCCTTCGTCAGCATTATCCCCACGCTCCCCAGGTACCCGAACGCATCGGCGAGGTAAATGAGGAACCCGACATTTCCCGAGAGGCGGAAAGACGCGATCATTCGCTCGAAGAAGATACAGTTGAACGGGATGTATCCCATGTAAAGACCAAGTCCAACCAGCTGCATCCAGCTGGCGCCGTCGAGATGGCCGGTGATGAACAACGCGGATGATATGCCACTGATCAAAAGGCCTGTGGCAATTACAAAATGAACGATGGAAAAGGCTTTGAAGTTTCGGTTGATCAGTACCAGCATAGCCATCACCAGTAGCATGATCAACGATGTATTGGTTTCAGTTTTGGTAAAAATGGAATACCGGTCGCCGTATCCAAGTTCCGTCCAGATATTGACCATATAGTTATCTCTTACATCGCGGAGGATAGTAAGAAACAAATAGGTAAGCATTGCAAACAACAGACCCGGCCCCAATTGTTTTAATAAATTCTTTCGTTGAATGCCCGTCATAGGTAAACGGACCGTCCGTTGTCGAATATCTTCCTCATCGGGAGGTGGTACCTTATCCAATAGCCAAAGCAATATCAACAATGGAAGGGCGAAAAGGAGCCCGGTGGAGAATGGAACCCATTTCTCCGCAATTCCCCAATTTATCATGAGCCATTTGGCAACGGAGCGCGTGAACCCTCCCGCGAAAATGAAACTGATGGCCATGAATGACCCGATGAGATCCGTAGTTCTCCTTCCTTCGAGATAACTGAAGATGATGCCCCACATGAAACCAAGCGTGAAGCCGTTGATGAGTAAGAGAAGCATGCCCCACGGCGCTGGAACGACTCCCAGGATCAACAGGCAGAGCCATGCCACGCCAGTAAGTAGTACGCCGGCCTTAAAACGGCCGAGTGTCTTCAGTTCCGAGATGAATTTTATCCCAACAAACTTGCTAAGCATGTACCCGATCCCCTGGCTGATGATCAGCAGTGTCTGGTAAGAGACGCCCCAATACTTTAACCCGCCGAAGGTTACAATGGTGAAGGGCTTGCGGTAGGCATAGACGGAAGAATAGGCGAGAAATGCAACAAGTGCAGCCCCGATGGTTATAAGAATATGCCGGTGATTGGCCGTCTTGAATGTTAGTACACTTGAGTTCAAACTACTGGGATTAAATCGGGGAGATCGCTTAGGTTGTCGATGATATGATCCGGTGAATAAGGGATCAATTGTTCGCGGGTAAACGCCCCGGTAGTTACACTGACGACGATCGAACACTTCGCATTGCGGCCTTCCTGGATGTCGACTTCGGTATCGCCTATCTTGATCACGGCTTTCG
>DATHKS010000512.1:0-2704 GCA_035488975.1 Chitinophagaceae bacterium
TCTTCACACTATCCCCTTCCTCGACATTGAGTTCGGTGACCTCACCGGAAATATCAGGACTTATCTTGACTTCCACTTCGGGATAAATATTACCGCTGGCCGTCACGGTTTCGGTGATGGACCTCTTCGATACTTTCTCGACGGCCACCTTCTCGCCGGTATCTTTTTTACCGAACACCTTGCTGAGAATAAATATTACGATCAGCACGCTGGCTATGATGAGTATCCACTTTAGCGATTTCTTCATAATGATGTGAAAGTTTTGATTCTTGGTAATCGATTATATCAATTGGGGGCGGATCATAATTTTAATCCCTGGCCCCTATAAAATTCCAGCACCTTCATCTTGAAAACGTAATCGAACTGTGCCGATAGTCTTTCGATCTTGGCCCGGAAGAGATTATTCTGGTTTGTCAGCAGGTCGATGGTGTTCAGTAACCCGACATCATACCTCTTCTGCGCAAAGTCATATGCCTGCTGCGATGCGCTCACGCTCTTGGTGGTCGCGTTGAACTTCTGGATCGATGTGATGGCATCGGTGTACGCCTTATAGATATCCTGCTTCAGCGTCATGTTATCGAGATCCGGCTGCAGGGCGAGATTGGTGACATTCAACTTTTGTTTTTCCCAATTGGTCCGCGCCGAGCGGCCATTGAAGATGGGAACGGAAATGCTAAGGCCTACGCTGTTACTGAAGTTGTCGGAAATCTGCGTACCATAGGGAGAGGCGTAGATACGATAGTTATAGTCGAATTTTGGAACCACCACCGGTGTATTCGATCCCGAGACCGCTGCAATGGTGTCCACGCCAATCGGCAATGCACTAAGCAGTTTCTGGTTATTCTTGATGGTAGAATAGTTGGTTCCGAGACTTGCGCCAACGGACACTGACGGGTACATGCTCCCCTTGGCGGCCTGCTGATATTTTCTCGCCGCCTCCAGGCGTAGTTTGTTTACCTGCTGCTGTGGAAGGTTCTTCAATGCCAGTTCGTACACGGGCTCGGGTTGCAACTCTGCAATGGGATCGATGGGAATGAGCTCAACCGGCGGAGCAGTTACATCGAAGGGCTTGCCTGCATCCAGGTTGAGGAGCGACTGCAGCAACAGGATGCTTTGCCTCTCCGTGCCGATGGCGCTGATAAGAGAAGAGCTGTCCGCTGCGAGCTGCGCTTCGAGTTCGGCGACGTTCAATTCAGGCAGGCTTCCCACCTGCACCTGGATCCTCGTGTTGTAGAGCTGCGAATCCGTTTGGCTGATCTGGACCTTGCTCACATTGATCTGTTCCTTTGCCAGCAGTACCTGCAAATAGGCTGCGGCTACATTCAGCGAAATATCATTCTTTAATTTTTCTACGGACGCCTTGGATGCTTCCGTCTCGAGCCTGTCGCCGGCAATGGTGTTCTTTTTACTGAACCAGTTGAACACATCGACATTTGCCTGTAGCGAGAATGAGTTATATAAAATGGACTCCGTGGTGAATTGGTTGGTGGTCCTATCGATCGACCGCCCGGTATTCAGACCGAGATTGGTGCCGAAGTTCAGGGAAGGGAACTGGCTCGAAAAACTTTGTTTGTAGGTCAGCGCCGCGATGCGGGCCTGTACATCCTGCTGCTTGATGGAAATATTATTAGCCAATGCATAGTCTACGCATTTCTGCAGGTCCCATTTCTCTCCGGGTTGTGGTTCGTTTGACTGGGCGGTTGCGGCGGTATATAGCAGGAGGCAGATAGCCAGTTTGATACAGCGGTTCATAATTGGACAAAAATAACAGAAAACGGGTGCTGCGCGATTGATTTTTTATAAGCCTGCGTTAAATTCCCCGCCTCTCGAGAGCCTGCTGGATATCGTTGATGAGATAGCCGGCGTCTTCAAGACCGATATACAGGCGTATATACCTGTGTTCGGGGTTTTCCGCATTGAAGTCTTCGGAGGGTATGCCCGCACATTTTGGAATGATGAGCGACTCGTGACCACCCCAACTTACTGCCATCAGGATATGCTGAAGCGATTCGCAGAAACGAACGACCTCCGCCCGCGAATCCACCTTCAATACGAAGGTAAGAAGTCCGCCTGCCCCGCTCATTTGCCGGCTGGCCAGCTCAAACTGGGGAAAGGATTTATCGAGGGGATAGATGACCCTTTCAATGAACGGGCTTTGTTTCAAATAGTCGATCAGTTGGCGGGTAGTGGCGCTGATGCGGTCGAGGCGGGAGGGAAGCGTGCGAAGTCCGCGAATGAGCAACCAGGCATTGAATGGTTGAATGCCGCTGCCGATATTCATGTATTCACTGTCGAAGATCTTCTTTATCATGTTGCGGCTGCCGCTAAGGACGCCGCCGAGCGTATCGCTGTGGCCGCCGATGTACTTGGTGGCGGTCTGCATGGCAAGATCGATCCCTGCATCGATCACATTCTGGTAAAGGGGAGTACAGTAGCTATTATCGATCATTGTTATTATGCCACGCGATCTTGCCAGGGTGGCCACCTCCCCGAGCGGCTGGATGGCAAAGTCCCAGCTATTGGGCGATTCGAGGTAATATAATATGGTATTGGGAAGAGTCGCGTCCTGCCAATTGCCCGCCCGGGTACCGTCGATATAGGTGGTGGTGACGCCGAAGCGCGGGAGTATCACATCGAACATTTTCTGGGCCCAGGTATAGGGACTCCTGACGGAAACGATATGGTCGCCGGCCTTGACATTGGC
>DATHKS010000513.1:0-2430 GCA_035488975.1 Chitinophagaceae bacterium
AACATAAAGATTCTGGGGCATGGTGTCGGAGAATCCCCTGTAACTATAAGGATAGAATTGCAGACCGATCTTGCTTTCGATAGTAACTCCTTTTATTGGCTCGATATCCACATACGCGGAGCCGATGACACCACTATTAAATCCGTTGGAATTGGTCCTGCCGTATCTCTGAGCTAAAATTGGGTTGTTGCTTCCTCCAAGCAGGGAAATGCTTACGGGAAGTCCCTTCGGCCCTGAGTAATTGCCGGCAATATCATAAACGGGTATCAGCGGGCTTCGTTTATACAATTCTGCCAGTATGTTGTTAGGATTGTGGTTGTTTGAGGGAGTGAAGGTAGACCCCTGGCCGAATGAAAAGAGAAAGGATTCACCCAGCTTCAGCCATGGAGTGGGTTTGAATTCTGTGTTGACACGCATCGAGTACCTTTTGAAGTCGGTGCCGATGAGCAGGCCTTTGTTCTCGAGGTAATTCAGGCTCATTGAGTAGTTACTTCTGTCGCTGGCTCCGCTGAGAGAAACCTGGTGATTCTGACTGTAAGCCGGGCGAATCGCCTCTTTGAACCAGTCGGTGCCGGAAGAATTGGTTTTGAGTATGCGATAGGTGCTGATGTTGTAATTGGATATGTCGGCCGCGCTACTGCCATCGCCTGCCACCAATACTCCCCCGTTTTCGCGTTCGATAATGTATGCCGGTAATACGGGTGTAGCCCCGCTTCCATAGAACAGGTCGGTCTGTGGCAATCCCGAATTGCGCAGATAACCCCAATAAGCGTCGGCATAATTCTGGGGACTGATACTGCGAGGGTATTTGATCGGGTTTTCATAACTGCCATATGCCGAGTATTCGAATTTCGGAATGCCATTTTTACCCGACTTGGTAGTGATCACAATAACACCGTTTCCTCCCTGCGCACCATAAAGTGAAGTAAGCGAAGGGTCTTTTAGTATGGTTACACTCTCAATGTCATTTGAATTCAACAGGTTGTTGTCGCCTCGCATTTGAACACCGTCTACAACATACAATGGTGTGTTGTTGCCATTGGTGCCGAAGCCACGGATACGTATAACCGAAGTACTTCCGGGGCCGGCCTGCGCATCTACGCTTACACCTGCAACACGGCCCTGTAGCGCCGAACCAACATCAGGCACAGGGGTCTTTGCGATGATATCCGAACTGATGGTAGATACAGCGCCTGTGATGTCTCTTTTCGACTGGCGGGAATATCCGGTGACCACCACTTCGTCGAGATTTTGCTGGGTTCTCACAAGATTCACGTTCACGGAGCTCCTGTTGTTCAACACCTCTTCGTGATCGAGGTAACCGGTATTCGTGAACACGAGAGTCGATGAAGGCGAAGCCGAAAGTCTAAAGCTTCCATCAGGAGCAGTTGAAGTGCCCGAGCGGCTGCCCTTAATCAGCACACTGACTCCCCGGAGCGGTTGCCCCAATGAATCAAGCACTTTGCCGGTAACAATGGATTGAGCCTTCAGGCTGGTAGTAGAAAGCAACAGGGAAAGGGCGATGAACACGCTGAAGCCACCCCGTGAGAGGAATTGAAATTTCATAAAGCAGCAGTTAGAGGTAAGTAATGAGATTTGTTAAAAAATGGACCTGCCCATTATATCCATACCAAACTTAAGGGAAATAATTAATAATAGTAAAAAATACGTTTATCTTTTTATTTCATTCCATAAGTGGCCTCATTCCATCTCAACTGGTTCTTCAAATCCCGGATATTGGTTTCCTTTCCAATATGGATCATTTCAATTCCGGCCATATCGGAAAAATCATCCATATTTTCTGCGGTGAGATTCTGGCTGTAACAGGTGTGGTGAGCGCCACCGGCAAGAATCCACGCGGCACATCCCTGTTTCAAATCCGGCCAGGGTTTCCAGAGCACTCTTGCCACCGGCAGGCGTGGCAGCTCGTGCGGTGCGGACACCGCTTCTACCTCATTCACTACCAGCCTGAACCTGTTGCCGATGTCGATCATGCAAACATTCATCGCCGGGCCGGCTCCGGAATTGAACACTAGTCTGACGGGATCTGCTTTTCCACCAATGCCCAGCGGGTGGATCTCACAGCGTGGCCGTCCATCAGCAATTGAGGAGCAGATCTCAAGCATGTGTGAACCAAGTACCATTTCATTTGTGGGGTCAAAATGATAAGTATAATCTTCCATAAAGGAATTGCCTCCGGGAAGGCCGCTAGCCATAAACTTCATTGTACGGACAAGAGCCGCGGTTTTCCAGTCTCCTTCCCCGGCGAACCCATAGCCCTTAGCCATCAACCGTTGCGCGGCAATGCCCGGCAACTGTTTCATTCCATGGAGGTCTTCGAAGGTATCAGTGAAGCCTTTAAATTTTCCATCCATTAAAAATGCCTCCAGTCCAGCTTCAATACGGGTAGCGTCACGAAGCGACTGATGT
>DATHKS010000514.1:0-7029 GCA_035488975.1 Chitinophagaceae bacterium
AAGACTTCGAGGTGAATTTCTCGGCGGGAACCACGCAATATTTCGGGTATCCGTATTTCGAGGATATGGGAAAGGAAAACGATGTAAAGAAAAAGTGGAGACGAAACCGGGAGACGGCCTTCTCCGGATCAGTGATGCACTTCATGCGCAGTGTGTTTAGCAATACCGTCACAGAGAATGGTTTCGAGGTCCACCGCATGGTTCGCGTACCCAACCTGGAAAAGGAAAGAGTAAAGGGCATATACAGGACCTGGCAGCAGATCTCGCACGACCCGAAGAGTCATACTATGACCGTTGCCATTGGTCCATCGGGACCGGCGGATTCGACCGAGTATTACAGCCATATCATGGGCCAGAAGGACTACGAAGATGTTTATGGAAGAGAAACAATAGTGGCAGATAGTCTTATTACGGGAGTAGAGGGTAGTTATAAGATCATCTTCTTCAAAGACTATATCTATGTCACTTATAAGAGGGAGTTGGAGGATAAGGAATTCCTGGCCTTCCACCGGGAGGGAAGGAGTCCGACATTTCAACGCTCTCATCTCTGGCTGGTAAATCAATCTCCCGTTTCGATCGATGCTAACGGAAGTTATTTCCCGCCACAGGAAGTCTTTTCGATGGGCTATTGGGCCTGGAATGAGAAGTTGGCGGATACATTGCCGATCGACTATGCGAGTGAGACAGACACGAAGAACTAATCTTCTTCCTCCTCATCTCCCTTGAAGGTATAGATCGCGATCGTTCCACCCGTCGAGCCAAGCACGGAACTGAATGGTCCCTTCATCACTTTCACCAACGCTATATCGGACACTGGGAGCATGCTGAGATAGTCATAGCTGACCCTCATTTCATTCACATAAATACTTGCGCGCTGGTTGCGGAGATAGGGAATCGATACATTGGAAATGGTTGAATACACCTGGAGCCCTGCAACGCGTCCCTTGAGCCAGTCGATGATGTTGAAATACCCTGGAGCTGCATTTGCATTTTCAGTGGAAGACATATCGAAGTATTGAGCCTGGAAGGTATGGAAGAGACCGGTGCAATATTCATCGTTGAGAATCTTTTCCCGGGATGCCTGCGGCGAATATTTGCGTTGGCCAAAAGCCATGATCCCGCAAAGGGCAATGACAAAGAGTAAGATGATCTTCTTCATAAACTGTTCCTTCCTCCCCTACAAGTTACACCATGATCGTGTTAGTGTATCGTTAAGAGTGCCCGCGATATGAGAAGGAAAAGTTAGTTTTTCACTGCTGGTACACCCGCACGTAGTCGATCTGCATGCGCAGCGGCCAAATATTGCCGGCAACGCCTTTCTGGCCGCCCCAGTTACCACCCACCGCGATGTTAAGCAGCAGGAACATTTTGTTATCGAAGGGCCATGCCGCATAACCGCTGTGTTCGTTGGCGAATGTAAAGAACACTTTACTATCGACGGAGACTCGTATTGTATCACGAGACCATTCCAGTCCATACACATGGAAACTTTCCGAGCAGTCTTTGATCTCAACGGTATCCGTTTTCTGTGTATTGATAACGTGGTTGTATTTCTGGCAGTGAATGGAGCCATGAATGAATCCCTGGTGGAAGCCGACATGCTCCATGATATCGATCTCGCCATCGTCGGGCCAGGCCATGGGAGTGGTGGAACCCAGCATCCAGATAGCCGGCCAGCTGCCGAATCCCCTCGGGAGTTTTGCTTTCACTTCTATCTTACCATACTGCCAATCGCCTTTGTTTTTTGTAATGAGCCGGGCGGATGTAAATTCCATGCCTTCCTTCTTTTCATGCCGCGCCTCGATGGTGAGTACGCCGCCGCCCACTCTTGCATTCTCCTTCCTCCCGGCCGTGTAATATTGCAACTCATTATTCCCCCATCCATCTCCGCCAGTCTCCTCGGTCCATTTAGTGGAATCCGGGAGGCCCGTGTAGTTGAACTCATCACTCCAGACGAGTTTCCATTTCTTTTCCTGCGCCCCGGCCATGCAGGATATCAGCAACAAGCAAACGAGAATGTATTTCATATTGTGGAATTGTCCGCCGATACGAACGGTGGAAAGTTTGAATCGTGAATAGCTTTATAATTTTATTTTATTGAACGAGCGAACACATATTGGTATCACGCACCATTGGCACATTACCAAACCTGCCTACATCGCCTGCGCGCTGCTTCAGCGAGCAAGGCCGGTAGGTGGGTTATCAAATTGGCCAATTGTTTCCCGGTCAGGAAAGGAATGATTGCTTGAACGAAGGTGGCGTTCTTTTCTTCGAGACCTGTTCGTAGGCAAAACCGATGCTGATCAATGCGCCCTCGCTATAGGCAGGGCCGAAGAAGGAGAAGCCAACTGGAAGTTCATACACAAATCCGCAGGGAACGCTGATATGCGGATAGCCACTGGCGGCGGCTGGAGCGGTGAGAAATACATCTCCCCATCTATCGCCGTACACGGTATCGATACTGCAGGCGGGTCCCATGGTCAGTCCCGCGATGGCATCCAGTTTATTTTCCGAGAATACCCGGTTCAGTATTGCCTTTGTTCCCTCATGACTTTTTTGCAAGGCCTTTTTATATGCGGCCGATTCCAGCCCTTCCTTCTTCTGCGAGCTTTCCAGCGTTTCCTGTTTGAAATAAGGCATCGCCTTGTCCTCATTATTCTTATTGAACGCGATCACATCTGCAAGTGTCTTCACCTTTGCATTCGCCGAAGAGAGATATTTATTCACGCCGGACTTGAACTCATACTGCATCACTTCGAATTCATCGTTGCCGAGTTCATTGACCTTCTCGAGATATTCGATCTCGATGATCGTAGCCCCCTGTTGCTTCAGTAATGCCACCGTCTCCTCCTGCAGGCGGTGCAGGTATTGGTTGGTGCCGGGTAATTTCTTTTCGATACCGATCCTCTTTCCCTTGAGGCCATTGGCATCGAGGAAGGTTGAATAGTCGGTGGACGTCTTGCCATTGCTTTCCTTTGTTACGCCGTCCGCTTCATCGATGCCCGTAAGTGCGGTGAGCAGGATAGCGGCATCGCGCACACTTCTTGCCAATGGGCCAGCAGTATCCTGTGTAGATGAAATGGGAATGATCCCGGTACGGCTCACGAGCCCGACGGTAGGCTTGATACCCACGATGCCATTGGTGGAAGCGGGGCAGGTAATGGAACCATCGGTTTCCGTGCCAACGGCCACTGCGCAAAGATTGGCGGAGACGGCCGCACCCGAACCGGAACTGGAGCCACAGGGGTTATGATCGAGTATGTAAGGATTTTTTGTTTGTCCACCGCGACTGCTCCAGCCCGAACAGGAATGGGAGGAACGGAAATTGGCCCATTCGCTGAGATTGGTCTTGCCGAGAATGACCGCGCCGGCGGCTCGCAATTTTTTTACGATAAATGCATCGGCGGCTGCGATGTTGCCTGCCAATGCCAGGGCGCCCGCGGTGGTCTGCATTTTATCCGCCGTATCGATATTGTCTTTTATAAGTACCGGGATGCCATGGAGCGGACCCCGGAGCTTTCCCGCCTTCCTTTCATCGTCCAGCGACTTTGCAATGCTGAGCGCATCGGGATTGAGTTCGATAACGGTGTTGAGGTTATGGCCTGTCTTGTCGATTTTTGCAATGCGATCGAGATAGAGCTGCGACAATTGAACGGAGCTGAGGGTGCCTGCGGCCATCTTCTGCTGCAGTCCTGTTACGTCCGCTTCGTTAAGGGAGAAATCATCGGCCTTGTTTTGATCGTTACCCGCTGTCTTCGCCGCATCGGGTACAGGAGCGGGTGTATTGTTGCAGGAGGCTAATAAGGAGGCGAGGCCCGCTGTTGCCAGGGTGCCGCTGCTGATGAAGTCTCGTCTTTTCATAAAGAGAAATTGGTTGGTGTGCTAATTTAACGAAAGTAGCTACGCAAGTCAAAAGTAAAAAGTAAAAAGTCAAAAACTTCATTCGAGGAGTATGACATTCCAATACATTACGCCTGCTGAAGGCTAATTCCCAACCTGCCTGCTGACAGGCAGGTTCATCTGCTACAATAGTAAGGTCTACTTGAGCATTGAATATTGCGTATTGTCCGAAGGACTCCGGACTCCTTCGGACAATATTGAATATTTAAAACACGCAAGCCCGAACTGTAAAGACTTTTCTACTAAAGCCTAATTCCTTATTCCTAATCCCCAATTCCCTATTCCCGATCTCCGATCATCTCATCACTCCTGGATACACCCGCAGGTACGCTTCATACGACATCGGATTCTTTCCGTACAAAGAATTCAAGCGGCTATCCGCGCTATAGTAGCTGGCTTGCGTACCGGCTGCAATCTTAATTTTTCCTATCGATAAAAGATCGGCGCTAAGGCCCAATGTAAATTGATTGATTGGGAAAACCGCATCGTGGCCATAGATGGCATCATCGAGCGAAAGTTCTTCTACCGATTTCTGAACATGTTCATACCGTCCATATACCGCCAGCCACTTTCTCTGCCATGCGCCCTCGAGCAGGAAGGCATTTTCACCATCATGTCCCTTCACCTTATTCTGCCCCCACAGTGCAATTGCATTGAACGATCCATCCTTCGCCAATGGCAGACTGTAGTTGATGGAGGCCGTTGTCTTGTTTATGTCTTCCTCCGGATGCAATTGTTCGGCATTCTTCAAATAGCCATGCGATACCTGCAGCGCCCAGTTGGCAGACGGATTAAATGAGAGACGGCTGCTCCAGCTATCGAAACGCGGTTTATCGAAATCATACCGGTGTTCATCGGGCTCCCGGCCGGTGAAGGAAGATCCCTCCAGCTTGAATTTCCCCAGCCGCACACCGGCAGTCGCCACGCCAAACGTGATGTGCGTGGCATCCACCCAGTGATGGGATATCGGTGCATCGGGATTATAGAGGGCGGAAGGCCGGTGCATGAATGCTACGGGGCCGAGTGCAGGCTCTCCCGGATAGCCGAGGTAAATGAAGACATCGGCCTGGTTCGACAGGGAGTGAGTATAGCCAACCGACAATTCGGAGAAGAGATCATGCGGGTGCTGCCGGTCAACCAATGCCTTGCCCTTATAGGCCTCTCCCGATTGAAACAGCAATGGATAACCCGAGCCACCCACGGTGAGAGGATCGAGGGAAAGCATGGTACTGAAATGAAACAGGCCATGGCTTCCAACCTTTCGTTGCCCCATGAACATGATCCAGTTCGGTGCATCGATTTTACTTCCTCCCCGCGTTCCCTTGTTGCCGATGTCCTGGTTGTTGTATCGAAGGAAAAGATTCCCATGCGACATGTACATCCATTTTTCCGAATGATACATTGCGCCAAACATGGGTGAGGCATCGGGGAGCCAACCCGTGCCCGAGCCATTCCTCGACATCGGTAGGTTCAGCGAAAACGAATGGCTCATGTTGCCCATATCCATTTTCATTGCAGGAGAAGAGTCCGGCGCATTCTTCTTGTCCATCTGCATTCCTTTCATGTCATGCATAGCCGTATCCGTCTTCTTGCCATGATCATGCTGCGCAAACGAATGGGTGGAGAATTGTGCCAGGGCCATGGCGAGAACGATCATTTTCTTCATACGCGAAAGATTAGGGATCACCAAATAGATATTAACATGATGGCACTCATTACGATCATTAAAGCATCTTCAATGATAGTGATCGTAGTCATAGGAAGATCAAATCCTGTGCCCAGGCAGGCACATCGTATTTTTTTCCTGGATAGTACGGCCTGCATTACCCCGATGAGGCTTATGGTCATCACAACAAACGCTACGCCGTTGGTTAAGAAAGGCCGAAAATCCAATGCATAGGAAATTCCAAGGCCGAGTTCAATGAAGGCATAGATGATTCCCCACGCCCAAAATCTTTTTGCAACGATATCATAGGTGGAATAGCTGTCGGCAAAACCGCGCAGGTCCAACATCTTGAAGAAGGAGAACGAAAGGAAGAACCCGCTCATAAAGATCCTCATCGCCGTCTTCCATTCGAATTGACCTGTATTGACCGCTGGGATAAGGGCAATGACTGTTATGTATCCAAAGATGAGGAGGACCGGACGGTAGGTTGCGAACCACGATTTAGGTGGATCGTCATCAACCATCGGTGCGTGCATTTCATAGTCGAGATCGGACAGCTTGTATTTCGGATGATCTTTCAAGGCATCCTGCAGGACACGTGTTGGAACATGTTTCAGCATGTCCAGGCTCGCTTCCTCTTTGGCAAGATCGATCCTTACTGCGGTCACTCCGTCGACGGCGGAGAGGAGACCAGCCACTTTCGCCTGGCAGCCGGCGCAGGTCATACCGGATATTTTATAGGTATGTGTCATCCTTTTGTTTAACACAAAACTATACCAGCTTTCCGCTGCTGCTATTGTAGAATTTCCGGAATGACGTGTAAGATTTACAGATCGATGCTCTTCCGCTTATGATCTTTCATCGACTTGTAATAGGACGGTGTCAGCCCGGTCAGCTTCTTGAACTGGTTGGACAGGTAGGCGGTGCTGCTGTATCCCAGGCGAAAAGCGATCTCCGAGAGAGGCAACTCGTCATAAACGAGCAACTCCTTAGCCTTTTCGATCCGCTGCGCGATATAGTATTTCTCTATTGTGGTGCCTTCCACTTCGGAGAAGAGATTGCTCAGGTAATTATAGTCCTGCGGGATCTTCGAGGTGATGAAAGTGGAGAGATTCACCGGCAGGCTGTCCGGCGTGTAATGCACGAATTCGATGATCGCCTTCTTTATCTTTTCGATTGTCTGGCTACGCCTGTTGTCGATCAGTTCGAATCCCAATTCCTTCAACAGTACATCGAATTTTTCCAGTTGGTCTTTCGATAGATCGACCTTCGTATCCACTTCGCCCAGTTCCACGCTGGTGGCTGGGATCTTCTCTTTTTCCAATAATGTCTTTACCGCCATCTTGCAGCGGGTGCAGACCATGTTCTTTATGTAGAGTTTCATGTTTATTTTTTGATATCGCCCGACGCAACGAATTAATAAATGAGGGCATCCCCTGCGCCACTATGTGAGGCCTCAGAAT
>DATHKS010000515.1:0-3405 GCA_035488975.1 Chitinophagaceae bacterium
ATACGCTCAACCTGGTTCCTTTCTTCATAATCGACAACGATTGGAAAGGGATCATTCGCGCGGGGAAATTGGGCGATATCGCTCCAACCATACTCACCATGATGGGCCTGCCGATACCTCCCGAGATGACGGGCGAGGTACTCATTGACAAGGCCGCCTTTGAAAAAAAATAATCGACATGCTAAAGAAAATTGGAATCTTCCTGCTCGCTGCCCTGGTGATCCTTCAATTCTTCCACCCGGCAAAGAATAAGGACAAGGGACCACGTCCCAACTTCATCGGCAATAACTTCCCGATCCCGGCGCACGTGCAGACCATTTTGGAGAAGGCCTGCAATGATTGTCATTCGAACAATACGAGATATCCATGGTACAGCTATACCCAGCCCGTTGATTGGTGGCTTGACAACCATGTAAAGGAAGGAAAGAGACACCTGAACTTCGATGAATATACCAACAAGAGGCTCCGTTACCAGTATCATAAACTGGAGGAGATAGCCGAACAGGTAAAGGAAAATGAGATGCCCCTGAACTCATATACCTGGATGCACCGCGACGCCCGCCTGACGCCGGAAGAGAAGAATACCCTTATCGACTGGAGCGATGCACTGCGGGACAGCCTCAAAGCAAAATATCCGCTGGACAGCCTACTTAGGAAAAACAACCCGCAAAACCCACCAAAATAGACCGGAATTTACGATCCGGTGCAGCATTTGTATTTGAAAATTGTCTAAATTACAGGGAACCAAACGGAATATATGACCGAGGAAGCCCTCTTAAAAGGCTGTTTGAATAATGATGCTACTGCGCAACGGGAGTTGTATAACAAATACAGTGCAAAAATGCTTGCTGTTTGTTACAGATACGCACACAACCGGGAGGATGCAGAAGACATGTTGCAGGAAGGATTCATCAAGGTCTTCCTACAGGTTCATACGTTTGAGAACAGGGGCGCTTTTGAAGGCTGGATAAGAAGGATCGTGGTTCATACCTGCATCAATATCCTGAAGAAGAATAAGAAGTTCAATGAAAGTGTCGATATAATTCATGCCACGGGGGTCCAGGTAAGGGAAGACAGCGTCCCGGCCATCATCCAGGCGAAGCAGGTAGTTGAATGCATCCGGCTGCTGCCAATTGGATACCGGACAGTCTTGAACTTGTATGCTGTGGAAGGATATAGTCATCGTGAAATATCCGTGATGCTGGATATCGAGGAGAGTACGAGCAGGAGCCAGTACACGAGAGCGAAGGCCATGCTTGAAGACATATTGGTCAGGAAGAGAATCATGCAAAAACCAAAACAAGATATTAATTGGCTGGCCGCAGTAAGCCACAGATAGTTTCGTATCCTAAATTAGCAACTGGTTATGGAGAGCAATTATAGTAACAGGGATTTTGAACAGCATATTAAGGAGAATGCTGATCAATACCGGATGTTCCCTTCAGATAAGGTTTGGAAAGGCGTTCACAATGCCTTACATACCCGGAGAAAGTGGTACGGTCTCGGCTTGGGTCTGTTATTACTCCTGACCGGCGGAGCTGTTACATGGGTAATGACGATCTACCCTGCTTCCAAGACACCGAATGAAACAACTGAACTCAATACTTCTATCGGGGAAATGAAACCCGTCGAACACTCGGTTGTTGCCAGTCCTGCTCAAACAATCAAAGACCTTCTGCCATTCAATAAACCGGCTGAATCCCCCGAAGAGGACCAGTCGCCGGTGCACGATATTACCCCTGTGATCACGCCCGCGATTGCTGAATTAATGCCTCTCACCGAGTCCCCGGCACAGATTGCGGTATTGCAACAGCATCAGATCTATGTCCGGCAGGAAACCGATCCCGCCGCCGTCAACACGATCAATGCAAATACCATTGCGATCTCACAGAATGGACCGGTTGTAGTGGCCGAAGATGCCACTCCAGGTTTTCTTCCCTCTATCGCTACTCAGAAAAACACGCCTCCATCCGACGCCAACCTGTTGACGATCGAAAGCGTGACCAATGCCTTCCGGCACCAAAAGGTTTCCCGGAAGATAAGCTGGCAGCTATTCGTGACGCCTACTATCAGCTACCGGAAGCTCAGTGTCAACAAGTCGTACGATAACCTGTCGGATAACAACCTCCCTGCAGCAGCCAACTATCCGTTTGCCTCCATCACGGATGTAAACAAAGCGGTTACCCACAAGCCTGACCTGGGCGTTCAGCTCGGCGTGGCAGCCCGCTACCCGCTATCGAAGAACCTGCGGCTCCGTGGAGGCCTTCAGTTCAATATCAACCGGTATGACATAAAGGCCTTCGCCTACAATAAAGAGATCGCGACCATCAACCTCAGTACCGGGACAGGTACAAACAGTGCCGTCTCGGCCTGGACCCGTTACCGCAACTATAGCGGCTACAAGTCCGACTGGCTGAAAAACTTCTACTTCTCCGTTTCTGCACCCATCGGCGCCGAACTCGATCTTATCGGAAACAAGAATACAAGCTGGGGCATTGCCGGCACGGTGCAACCGACCTATGTTGTCAGCGACAGGGCCTACATGATATCAACGGACTATAAGAACTATGCAAAGGTTCCCTGGTTAGTAAGAAATATGAACGTCAGCAGCAGCTTCGAAACATTCATCAACTATACCAGTGGCAAAACCAAATGGCAGATCGGACCACAGGTGCGTTACCAGATGCTCTCCAGCTTCAAGAACAAATATCCGGTGAAGGAAAATCTGTTTGACTTCGGCTTGAAGCTCGGTATCACGCTGAATGAATGATGCCCGAAATTATTAGACTGAATCCCGTCTCACAGGACGGGATTTTTCTTTGCCTATAGGACCCGTCATTCCAAAATGTTTTCGGTTAATTTTACAGCTAATTCACCATTCTCCACAAAGATGAAAATAATTCTGAGAGCCTTTGCCGTTATGATCCTGCCAATGTGCCTGCTCGCCTGCAAGCAAAAAAAGAAGACACCTCATGAAAAATTCTTCCCTGTGCTGTCCTTTATCAATAGCCAGGTAGCACACATAGACACCTCGGTCTATTCCATCCGGAAATATGTCTACATTGACAGCCTGCACACGGACACGATCTATATCCCACGTGAACAGTTCAAAGACGCTGCAAAGGATTTTCTATCTTTGCCGGATATTTCCTCCGCCGCATTCGAGGATAGGTTCAACGAAGAAAAGAGCTTCGATGAGACCCTGCAGCGGGTAACATTGACCTATCTCCCGGTGAATCCGGAGAAAGAGGAAATTCAGCGGGAAGACGTACTTATCAAACCAGACCCATCGGGCGACATAGTAAGCAATATCATCATTAATAGCTACCGGGAATCACGGGATAGCTCTGTAGAGAAAAAGCTTCTGTGGCAGACGGACCGGAGTTTCCAGGTTACCATCATAAA
>DATHKS010000516.1:0-6275 GCA_035488975.1 Chitinophagaceae bacterium
CACCTGGAAAATCCAGTGCCTCAGCGGATGCGGTAGTGCCATCGAGCTTCGCCTGCAATGTCAGCGCGAAATTCCGGTACAGGTTGGCAAACGCCTCGAGATAACCCTCGGGGTGACCGCCGGGCGTGCGGCAATTATGCAATGCGTAACTGCTCAGGTGTGCGCCGTAGTTGCCGCCGGCCCGCAGTATCTGCGTTGGCTGGTCGAGCCATTTGACGAGCAAAGTATTGGGCTCGTGCTGTGCCCATTCAAGGCCGCCCTTCTCGCCATAGATTCTTATTTTAAGTGGGTTCTCTTCGCCCGCGGCTACCTGCGAGGCCATCAATACGCCGGTGGCGCCGTTGTCGAACCGTAGCAATACATTTCCATCATCATCGAGCATGCGGCCCGTTACCATGATGTTCAGATCGGCGCAAAGCTTCGTGATCTTCGATCCGGTGATATATTCCGCGAGATGCGCCGCGTGTGTGCCGATGTCGCCCATGCAACCGCTCTTTCCCGAACGCTTGGGGTCGGTACGCCAGGCAGCCTGGGCATTGCCTTCGCGCTCTGATAATCTACTCAGCCAGCCTTGCGGATATTCGACATACACTTTTCTAAGATTGCCTAATGCACCGTTCATGACCATTTGCCTCGCCTGCTTTACCATCGGGTAACCGGAATAGGTATGTGTGAGCAAGAGCATGAGGCCGGACTGCTCCACTTTCGCCTTCAGCTGCAGTGCCTCCTGCAAAGTGAAGGTCATGGGTTTTTCTATCACGACATTAAAGCCCTTCTCCAGCGCCAGCATGGCTGGCGCGAAATGCGCGAAGTTGGGTGTAACGATGCTGACGAAGTCGAGCCGCTGCTCTGCCGGAAGGAGTGATTCCTTTTCCAGCATCGTGACAAAGTCGGTATAGATTCGGGATTCATCGAGGTAGAGGGATCTACCGGAATCGATGGCCGTCTGCGGGTCGATACTGAGTGCGCCGGCCACCAGGTCTATCTGGCCATCCATGAGGGCGGCAATGCGATGAATGGATCCGATGAAGGCATCTTTACCACCACCGATCATGCCCATTCTGAGTTTTCTTTTCATATGTACCAATTATATAAGTAAGCAATTCGTCTGTTGTAAATCAGACCAATGACAATTAAAATTACCGGACCGTGGATGGAAAAAATGTTGCGGGCTTACCCATATCTATCGTTAAATAAACTGGGGAGGGAGAGAAAGTCAAAAGTAAAAAGTAAAAATTCAAAAATATACACTACCCGGCAGGTCTTTAACTTCCTATTCGATCAGGGTCTATTTTTGAATTTTTACTTTTGAATTTTGACTTCTCCCTTCCCCAGAGCCTGCTCCACCTGGTGAATCGCCTTAATGGTCTTCACCAATGAATCGGGAGTCACGGAGATGCTGTCGATCTGTTGTTCTACGAGGAATTGTGCAAAATCGGGGAAGTCCGATGGCCCCTGCCCGCAGATGCCGACCTTTATCTTATTTTTCTTCGCCGATCCGATCAGCATGGTGATGAGTTTCTTCACGGCCGGGTCGCGCTCATCGTAGAGATGCGATACCAGCGACGAATCCCTGTCGAGGCCCAGTGCGAGCTGGGTCAGGTCATTCGAGCCGATAGAGAACCCATCGATCAGCTTCGCAAATTCATCGGCCATGAGTACATTGGAGGGAAGCTCCGCCATGAGATAGATCTCGAGACCAGCCTTTCCTCTTTCAAGACCGTATTCCTTCATTACTTCCTGCACCCTTACCAGTTCGCCTACCGTGCGGCAGAATGGGATCATGACGACGACATTCGACAGTCCCATTTCTTCCCGCACCGTTTTTATCGCGTGGCATTCGAGCGCGAAGGCCTCCTTGAATTTGGGTGAATAATACCGGGAGGCGCCGCGCCATCCGATCATCGGATTTTCTTCCTTCGGTTCGTAATATTTACCACCCAGCAGGTTGAAATATTCGTTGCTCTTGAAGTCGGAGAAGCGGACGATCACTTTTTCCGGGTAGAAGGCTGCGGCTATCTTGGCCACGCCATAGGAGAGTTTCTTTATAAAATAGTCTTCCTCGTTCTCGAAACCACTGATGATACTGGCAATAGCAGACGATAATGCAGGATCATTGAGCTCACGGTGATGCAGTAGCGCCAGCGGGTGTACCTTGATATAATTATTGATGATGAACTCTTCCCTCGCCAGGCCCACGCCCTTGTTAGGTAATTGGGCGAACTGGAAGGCCATTCCCGGCGATCCCACATTGAACATGATCGGCGTTTTAACAGCGGGGAGATCGTCAAGGTTGATGACGGTCTTCGTGAAACCGATCGTTCCATCATAGATATTTCCTACATCGCCCTCGGCACAGGAGGCGGTGACATGCTGGCCGGGCTTGAGTATCTCTGTCGCATTCCCGCATCCTACAATGGCGGGCACGCCCATTTCCCGGGCAACGATAGCTGCGTGACAGGTCCTGCCACCTTTATTGGTAATGATGGCCGATGCCTTCTTCATGATCGGTTCCCAGTCGGGATCAGTCATATCCGTGACCAGCACATCACCCGCCATGAATTCATGGCCTTCGATCACGCGTTTATCCAGCGAATACAGGATGTTGACTTTTCCCGTCGCCATTTTATCGCCGACGGCGATGCCGGTCAGCAGCAGCGATTGATCATTCTGTGAGCCGTCGAGATGATACTCTGTAACGGTCCTTTCCTTCTTGCGGGAGTGGATGGTCTCGGGCCTCGCCTGCACGATGAACAACTGGTTGGTCTTTCCATCGATCGCCCATTCTACATCCATCGGGCACCAATGACCTTTTATCCGGGAATAATATTTCTCTATCTCCGCTACCCAGCGGGCGATCAGCAATATCTTATCATCCTCTATACAGAATTTCGACTGCATGTTCTTTTCTGTCGGGATGATGCTTACTCTTTCGTTGGGATTGTCGCCATAGATCATCATCTTATCCTTGTTGCCCAATCTCTTTTCGATGATGGGCTGAAACGAATCTTTCAGCATCGGCTTGAAGACGATGAACTCATCCGGCGACACGGAACCCTGCACGATCATTTCACCAAGGCCATACGACCCGTTTATCACTACCACATCCCTGAAGCCGCTTTCGGTATCCAGCGAAAATGCTACACCCGAGCAGGCCATGTCAGAGCGCACCATCTTCTGGACACAGACGGACAACCCGAGTTCGAAATGATCGAAGCCGAGGTTGTGACGATAGCTGATCGCCCGGTCGGTGAAGAGCGAGGCGAAGCAATTACGGACTGCATCGATCAGTGTGACCGGGCCCCGTATGTTAAGGTAGGTCTCCTGCTGTCCTGCAAACGATGCATCAGGCAGATCCTCGGCTGTGGCGGAGGAACGTACGGCCACATCGGTATCGGGAATCTTGTATTGTTCCGAGAGTGCCTGGTAGGCCTTGACCACCTGCTCGCCCAGCTCCTGCGGGAATGCGGTGTTCCTGATCAGTTGCCTGATCTTCTTTCCACCCTTGCGCAATGACTCGATACTATCGTAGTCTATCTCATCCATATGTTCTTTGATCGAAGGACCCAGATCATTCGACAACAGGAAATGCTTATAGGCATGAACGGTGATCACAAAGCCATCGGGGATATTGATACCCAGCTTGCCGAGATGCTGTATCATTTCGCCCAGGGAAGCATTCTTACCGCCTACCCATTCGATATCGTTGATACCGACCTTGCTCAACGGAACAATAAAATCTTTGATGCTCATTGTATTTTCATTTAAGATTGGTTATTCAGAAATATATCAGGCTCTCGATGGAAAGGATTTGACATTAATATGCCATCCTGCTACTGCATGATGCAGTGCATTCACGGCAAGCGTGCTATTTTTTGTATGAATATGGGATCTAAAGCGAAACGGACGATGCTTAGCACTGCAAAATTAATTCAAGCATCAAAAGGGTAATAGCGCGATCTTATCTTCTTATAAAAGATGTTTACCAATCGTCAACGCGAATGGGGTCGTGAATCGTGAGTCGTCAATCGTGAATACCACACTCCGCTGTAGGAATATTCGAATCGATCAGTTACGCCGTTGTTGGTGTTTTGAAATAGGTATCGTCTTATTGACGAATCCACACCAACAACTCTGACGAAGTGAGAGCTCGATCCTGTTGTTAGCGTAAAAATCGTGAATCGTGAGTCGTCAATCGTAAATACCACACTCCGCTATAGGAATATTCGAATCGACCAGGACAGGACCTTAATCGATTCGAATGTTCTCATCATAGAGTGTTGTATTTACGATTGACGACTC
The DNA here is from genome assembly GCA_035488975.1 of Chitinophagaceae bacterium. Lineage (GTDB taxonomy): Bacteria > Bacteroidota > Bacteroidia > Chitinophagales > Chitinophagaceae > DATHKS01. The sequence continues at coordinate 4,303 of DATHKS010000516.1, forward strand.
ACGATTCACGATCTCATGTAAGGATTATGCTTTAGAACAGAAAAAAAGCCACCATGACACGATGGTCACGATGGCTTGCTTGCCTAACTGCTCTATCGACTAACTGATATTGAAAACCGGTTCTTCTTTCTTAATGGGCTGTTTTTTTCTTACAAAATAGATCACGATCATGAGGACGAGCACGATCACTGGCATCACCGCCACTTTCATGAATGTATCCGAACCGGCAATGGCGTCGGCTTTAGCCGCATCGACACCGTTGGCCACGGCCGCCGTTTTAAAACCATCATACCATTTTCCCATCAGGGGAACGATCAGTGCAACGGAGAGCATACCGCCTCCGCCCATCAACGACAAACCCAATGCACCGGTCTTCGGCAGGTACTCTGCTACGAAACCGAGCATGGTCGGCCACACGAAACAAAGACCAACGGCGAAGATGATCGCGGCCACAATAGCCATCGATCCGCTGCTCTTGCTCATCATCACCAGCCCAATGGCGGTGAACAACATCGAGAAGATCAGCATACCATTTGGATTCAGGCGATGCACAACAGGACCCGCAAAGGAACGGCCGAATGCCATGATGCCATTGATGAGCACAAGGATCAATATCCCCGATACACCGGCTCCCTGCAGGAGTGCGCCAAGCCATTGATTGGTCCCAAGCTCCGTAGCCGATGTCAGGAACATACAGGCCAGCATCACCAAAAAGAGCGGGTTCAGGCAGGCGCTGAACATCTGCCTCGTACTCACACCCGAAGACACACGCTCCGTTGGCGGAAATTTCAACTTCCAAAAAAGAAAACCATATATCACTAATGGAATGAAGAGCAGTGCGATCATGATCCGCCAGTCGACCTGGAAGCGGTTGATCATTACATAGGCGATGAGACCTCCGATGCCGATGCCGCCGGGGAACCACACGTGAAACCGGTTGAGCATGGTCGTCTTCTTCTCGGGATACAGCGATACTACAAGCGGATTACAGGCCGCCTCCACCATTCCATTGCCGATGCCGATACAGACCGTGCCGGCAAAGAGAAAACTTGCATCCTTCGCGAAGAGATAGATGATAATGCCGGCCAGTTGCCCGACAAAGGCGAAGCCGAGCAGGCGCTTCATGCCGAGCCAGTCGCAGAGCGGACCGCCGAAAAGCATAGCAAGTGTGAATCCCCAGAACGCGGGACTGAAGATCCATCCGAGCTGTTCGTGGTTCAGATGAAACTCTTCACTCCAGACACCTTCGAGCGAAGCCCTGAAGGCAAAGGTCATGGCCGTCACAATTAATGCGATACGGCTGGCCAGGAATAATTTTTTCCGATCGATTGTAGCTTGCATCTCGTTGGATTTGATTAAGAAATATGGCAAGGGGTTAGTCTACTAAAAGTAGAAAGTGCAGGGGGTTAAAAATGTAAGATTCTTACCAGTTTTTCATGATCACTTACCATTTCAGAATGAATTGGGAATTAGGAATAAGGAATTGGGCTTCATGGGTAGTTTCGTCGCATGTCAGCCCAATTCCTTATTCCTAATTCCCAATTCCTTTCACATGGAGTATATCACTCGCAAACAGACTATTGCTAATGGTTACGACCAGGTTGTTCTTATCATCGAATCGGCAGATGAATCGCTGCGTATGTGGAGTTTCTAAATAGCGCAAGGTCAGTTCGAGAACATTCTCCTCCTTCCAGCGATAGGCACCCGCTATCCTGAATGGCGGAAGTCCGGTCAGGTTGTTCTTTGCGTGGGAGGATAGATAGGGACCATGCTTTGTGGTCTCTCCCAACTTCCATTTGTTTAAATTGAAGCCGAGATCATATAGCGCGGTATCCGTTTTGAGCATTAGCCTGCATACGCCATTGGTAAACATGAAGGACATGCTTTGCAGGTGCATATCGTTTGCCTGCATCGTGAAGGTCTTTCCCGAAATATTTTTTTCAATATTCACTGCCTGGTTCTTTCCCGGCAGG
>DATHKS010000517.1:0-4676 GCA_035488975.1 Chitinophagaceae bacterium
AAAAATGAAAGGGCGATTCTTCTCATCGATATTATTTAAAGCAATTTGATAATTAGCCAATGTGCAAATTCGTCAATGTGCCAATTGAGCGTGCTCCGATACGAGATGTCTCTACTGATTAGGACCATTGGCACATTTGCACATTGGCTAATTGTCAAATTATCTCAGTGTTTATTCTTCTCCCGTATATACACCAGCTTCACATTCTTCCTCCCGGTTTCACGTTCATCTATATCGAAGCTGTCCAGTTTTTTTAATAACGGAAGTAATTTCTCGAATCCATAGTTACGCGGATCGAAATCGGGACGCTTCTTCAATAACAAGCTTCCCAACTCACCGAGGAAGGCCCAGCCATTCTCATCGGCAATATCATTGATGCTAGAACTCAAAAGTGTGATGAAGGCCCTGTCAGGTTTGTTGAGCGTCTTCTCGCGCTTCACCGCCTTTTCATTGCTTTCAGGTTTCGGCGCCGAATCCTCCTGGTCGAGGATCTCGATGTAGATGAATTTATCGCAGGCCGCACGAAAAGCACTCGGCGTCTTTTGTTCTCCCATCCCGAAGACCTTCATCCCCGCCTCTCTCAACCGGGTAGCCAGTCTCGTAAAATCGCTGTCGCTGCTTACCAGGCAAAATCCATCTACACGACCTGTATACAATATGTCCATTGCATCGATGATCATTGCGGAGTCACTCGAGTTCTTTCCCGTGGTATAGCTGTATTGTTGAACCGGCGTGATGGCGTGATCGAGAAGTACGGTCTTCCAGCCCGATACATGCGACTTCGTCCAGTCGGCATAAATGCGCTTGAAAGTCGGCGCCCCATACTTGGCAATTTCCTCCAATATACCGCTGATGAGCCTGTAGGGAATATTATCCGCATCTATCAAGAAGGCAAAGCGCAGGTCCTTTGAATTTTCCATATACCTAAAATTGGTTGTGCAAAGGTAACGACTTAACGAGTGCCGTGGTTTCGGCAAATAACCGGTCGCACGAAGGGAGCCCAGGTTGAACAAGGCAGTTTATTTAACAAAGAATCCCGGGGGTTAGTCCGGGATCCTGCAAGCTGCACTGGTGAAGTGGTGACAAATTATTTTCTTGGCTGTACCCATGTCCCACGCAACCGGATGGCGATCTCTACCCCGAGATACCAAGCTTTCTTCCGGGCGGCGAAGGGTGTATAATCAGTTCCATTGACATTAACGACCTGCTTTGCATTCGGATAAGCAGTGAGGTCCCTGGTGTATACTGCACCCAGGCGTCCGAATTTGAATTCATAGAAATATAATTCTCCAACGAGGCGATGGATCGACGAAGTGCCCGAGAAATCAACCGAGTTATCGGTTGCCACCGAGGAAGCCTTATCCAGCAACATATAATTTTGACTAAACACATAGCCGCCGGAATAGCCGGCGCCGATAGCCATCGAATACTTGTTGGTATGAAACAACTGCCGCTCGAAGACGACCGGCATCTCTACATATTCATATGAGGTACGCGTGATCTTAAAATTATCATCGGGTGAACTCCAGATACCCGGATCGTTCCTCTCCTTGAAACTTCCATAGCGGGGTTTCAGCGTAAGGCGGTTGCGACCGTTCTTGTCTATATTCAGGTATACGGAAATACCGGCGTGAAGTGTCCGTGTAATCGACTCATAGTCCTTTTCCGCATTGTTGAATTGGGATGGACCCTGGAGATAATTCAGATTCAGGCCATAGTCGATGAAATGATGTTTGGGTTCATGCTTCTTCGCGAGCACTGTATCGACAGCCTTCTTTTCCTCCGGTACACTGACGGGCTTGATCTTCTTTTCCGCTTCGAGCTTTGCCTTCAACTCGGCCTCCGACTTCAACCTTGCGGCTATTTCACAATGATTCTCATGCTGACCCCATTCGATCATATTGAAAAAATGACAGGTGCTATCGACGCCATAGAAGGCGTTCGCGATTTCCTTCATGTTGATGGCCTTGACCATGGTCTTACCGAGACTGGATTCTGCCACTACCCCCGCGATAAAACCATCGCTGTTTATCAGCGGCATCCCTTTCGCGATGCCCGCGTCGCGCGGCACCTTGAGAGTGACCAATCCGTCCTTAGGTTGTTTGAGAACTGTGATCTTGGCATCGTGAATGGACCAGATCTTATCGCTAAGCCAATGATCCCTGAACGTAGCCAGTTTTCCCTTTTTATAGGCAAGCGTGCTGTAATATTTGTTCTGCCACTCGCTGTTCTCCGGCTTGGCGGCCTGGTACAAGACCACCGCATAGGCGCCGAAGCGAACGCTACTGACCTTAACGGCCTTTTGCTTTACCGTATAATTGAAAAATTTTGGCGCCTTCAGTGAAGTAGTGACAGCCTCGGTGGCGACATGCCTGATGCAAATGAAATAAATATGCGTGGAGTCTTCGCCTGTGATAAGTCCGAAATCGCTCAACCCGATATCCACGAGATTATTTACATAGCTCCTGGGGTCGATCGTGGCCGTTTGGGCCTTCGACACTGAACACGTAAAAACCAAAAGGCAGAAGCAAAAAAGTCCCGGGAAAAAGGAATTAAAAGGAGAATATTTTCTTTTGAATTTTTCAGCAGACCTGCGGATTGGAAAACCAGACGGCTCTCTTTCAGTGGCTTGGGTTGCGAAATCAAGCAGTAAATCCTTCGTTTTCATGGTTTTGGTTTTTCGAAAGAGAATTGGATATCATTTATAACTCCATATTATGCAAAATATTGCCCTCCTTGGTCCAGGAACCACGATCTCCGGTTTTTACGAGAAGCAGGTTGGAGTGGGGTTTCATCCCGTTTCATCAAAAAATGCCCACTGGGAAATCGCTCATTATTGGTTTACGATTGTCTTCGTGGAGAAGACGGTGCGAAAGCTTTTTATCTTTTCCTGAAAACAATTATTTAATTTCCGGTCTACCAAAAACCATTCGATCAAATTGAAATATCTAACCGGGCTCTTCCTCTCCTTTATCCCGCTACTCACATTTGCACAGAAGAAAAATGACCGATTCCAACTTCATATTTCGAAGACCATCGAACCCATGACGATCGATGGGCAAATGAACGAAGCGAGCTGGCAGACGGCCGAGACCGCCGGAAACTTCTCCATGGTATTGCCGATGGATACCAGCAAGGCCCGGGTAAATACCGAGGTGAAAATGACATACGACGATAAGAATCTTTATGTCATTGCCATCTGTCATCTTCTAAAGAAAGGCCCTTACATGGTGGAATCACTACGAAGGGATTTCACTTTTGGAAAGAATGACAATTTCATTTTCTTCATTGATCCGTTCAATGATCTTACGAATGGCTACACCTTCGGGGCAAATGCTGCAGGCGCGCAATGGGACGGCATGCTGTTCGAGGGTGGAAAGGCGGACCTCAACTGGGATAACAAATGGACCTCTGTGGTTAAAAATTACGAGGATAAATGGATCTTCGAAGCATCGATACCCTTCAAGACCATCCGGTATAAGAAAGGCATTACGCAGTGGGGCATTAATTTCAGCCGTCTCGATATCACTGCCGCCGAAAAATCCGCCTGGGCGCCTGTGCCCAGGCAATTCCCAACGGCGTCATTGGCTTACACAGGTCAACTGGAATGGGACCAGGCACTACCCGATCCGGGATTGAACCTATCTGTAATTCCTTACGCGCTGACCGGGCTGTCGAAGAATTATGAATCGCCGGGTAAGGCCAGCTTTCGCAAGAACATGGGCACGGATGCCAAGATCGCACTGACCTCGTCGCTAAATCTCGACCTCACGGTCAATCCCGACTATTCCCAGGTGGAAGTGGACAAGCAGGTAACCAACCTCGACCGCTTTGAACTGTTCTTCCCGGAGAAAAGGCAATTCTTTCTCGAGAACAACGACCTCTTCGGGAATGTCGGCTTTGCCAATATCCGGCCCTTCTTCTCGCGTCGCATCGGGCTGGGCGTGCCCATTGATTTCGGTGCACGGCTCAGTGGAAGCATCGATAAGAACTGGCGTGTCGGGTTAATGGATATGCAGACGAGGAAGGTAAGCTCAACCGGTTTGCCGGCGCAGAATTTCACCGTCTTTGCATTACAACGGAGACTGTTTGCGCGTAGTAATATCCGGCTGCTCTTCATCAACAAACAATCGCTCAACTACGAGAAGGACAAGGATAGCACGATGCCGGTGTATTCGCTTTACAATCGAAATATCGGCGCCGAGTATAATCTTGCTTCGGCCAATAACGTCTGGACTGGAAAGGCCATCATTCTAAAATCATTTTCACCGGGACAACTCAACAATAACCTTACCCAGGCGGCAAACCTGCAGTATGCGAGCCGTCACTGGACGCTATCCGGGCAACAGGAATACGTGGGAAGGAATTACAGTGCGGAGGTCGGGTATGTACCACGTTCGAACTATATAAAGCTAAACCCGTTGGCGAGCTATCTCTTCTTTCCGAAGAAGGGTGTTGTATTGAGTCATGGGCCGCGATTCACTGGTACCTATTTCTTCACCCCATCGATGAAGAGAACGGATAACGAGAATATTCTTTTGTACATATTCAATCTCCGGGATCAAAGCATTTTCGATGGATGGGTGGGAAATAATTATGTTGAGTTACTACAACCATTCGATCCTACGAACAGCAGCAAGGACTCATTGGCGGCAGGAACGCGACACAGGTGGAAG
>DATHKS010000518.1:0-5492 GCA_035488975.1 Chitinophagaceae bacterium
GGCTCCCGCGGGAGAGCCCGTATTGCTTCTACGCATACGAAGAATGAGCGAAAGTATATTGAGGGTGAAGCCAGGTTTTGGGGTCAATGTAAACTGGAGGTAACTGGAGGTATTGATGCCGCCCGGGGGCCAGCCATTCTCACCATAATATTCCGTACCGCCATTGAAACTGCGTGTTGGGATTCCCGGAGAGAAATCGGCCAGCGATACCGTATTGTTCGCGCCGGCAACGGCAGTCAGCACGTTGGTGAAATTCCAGAGCCCAATATCCTGTGCGCCGACCTGCAAAGAGGACGACAGGGCCAGGGTAAGCAGGATCAAAAGCAGGTAGGATTGCCCTACTATATCTCTAAAGCGGGATCTCATAGTTGGTTAAACATAGACTACGGGCTTATAACGCTAATAGTTTACACTTAGTGTCCTCGAGGACGTGAATCCTCGACGTGAATCGTGAAACGTCAATCGTGAATAGCCTCCGACTGTATTTTGCCTAAAGGTCTCGACGGGATTGAGAAGACACTAACTGATTTGAGCAGTTTTAAGCCGAGAACGGGAATCGTGAAACGTCAACCCGCCTACGCTAAGGCTGCGGCCTTGCTCACCAAAGCTGCGCGCAGGCGATGCGGGCGCGGTCGTGAATAGCCTCCGACCCCAGTATTTTCCCGACGGGTTTCGACGTCAAATGAAGACATTGACTGATTTGAGCAATTTTAAGACAAGAACGGGAATCGTGAGTCGTCAACCCTCCTACGCTAAGGCTGCGGCGGGCGCGGTCGTGAATAACTTCCGACTCAAGTATTTTCTCGACAGGTTCCGATGTCAAATGGAAGACACTAACTGATTTGAGCAATTTTTAAGACTGCCGCTATTCACGATTGACGTTTCACGATTCACGTCGAGGATTCACGTTCTTCCGACATGGCGACGCTTACGTTCGTTGCTATCATGCCTTCCTCATCCGTTGGCAGCACACGAATGGAGACGGGGCTTCCTTTGCTGGATATCGATGAAGTATAGGCCTTATTCCATTCGCGATCGATTTCGATGCCAAGGAATGCGAGCCCCTGACATATCCTCGCCCTTATCTCAGGCTGATGTTCGCCAACGCCGCCGGTGAATACGAGGATATCCAGTCCGCCGAGTGCTGCCACGAATGCGCCGATATGTTTCCGTACCTGGTAACAAAACATCGTGAGTATCTTGCGTGCCTCCGGAATTTCTTCTTCGAGCTCGAGCAATTCCACAATACTTCCCGTTGAATCCGGAACAGCCTTCAGCGAATTCTTCTTATAAAAGAGTTCGGCGAGTTCCGTTGCGGACATTCCCTTTATCTTCATGAGATAGGTGATAACGCCCGGATCGATCTCCTTTGTCCGGTTATTGATGATGAGTCCACCGCCTGCACTGAAACAGGTACTAGTATCCATGCATCTCCCATTTTTGATGGCGGTGATACTGCAGCGCTGACCGAGGTGTGCGATGATGATCTTCTTCTCCTCAATATCGGGGTCGTCTTGCTTCAGTTGTTTCAGGATGGAGCGGCAGGATAAACCGTGCAGCCCGTATCGCACGGCGTCTTCCTTCCACAAGGCGCGAGGCAGGGTATGGTAATTTGCGTCGAAAGGCTTGTGCCGGTTGAAATAGGAATCGAAGCAGGCGAAGTGCCGCGCAGTTGGGAATGCCTGCCTGAAAACTTCGATCACGGGTAGCGTATCCGGCCATTCGAGCATGGACAATGTTTCGAGATCCTTCATTTTCTTACTGAAATGGTCGTCGATCTCCGAACACTCCGCCGATCCCGTTCCGCCCTGGATCACCCGGTATCCTATTCCTGCCAATTCACCGGCGCCGTTCATTTGCTCGCCTATCCATTTGATCATAAACATTGCCGCCTTGCGATGCGTGGACATTTCATTATTGGAGAAGGAAACATGGGATTGCACGGGCATTGAATGACTGAAGCCCGGGTAAGCGGTACCTATGCCAGTGAGATTGCCTTCCACAAGTTTGTGGCTGGTATCGGCAATAGAAAAAACATTAAACTTGAGGCTGCAGGTTCCGGCATTGATGGCAGCTATCAACTGGCGTTCCGCCATTGAATTTTTTTTATAATAATGCAAACATTCGGCCAGTAAACCTGAGGCTGGGTGATGTCGAAGGACCCGTTTGTTTTCAAGCTGATTTCAACACGGGAGTTGAATGAATGCCAGCCTGATCCGAGGCTTACCTTTCAATAAATCCCTATAAAATTAACCTTCCTCGTCGCAAATAACAATAACGGGCAACAATGAATGAGGTATAATATCCCTTTATTTTTTTACTGGCTGACCCCCTTCCCCGGCAGTGTTACCATTTCACGCTCTGCAGCATGATCCTTATTGCCCGTGAATATCTTCACTTCGTGTTGCTTCCCATCGTTCACGAGCACGATCGTCGTATTATTCTGTTCCACTCCATCTATCATCGCAAAGGCATTGGGATCGCCATTGGTGATTGCCTGCACCAGTTCGATATTGTAGCCTGTATCCTTATACCGGTACTTAACCTTCACCGATGGCCACTCTGCCGGAATGCTTGGGGAGAAACTAAGCCGGTCGCCTTTTCTCTTCAGCCCGATGAATGATTCGAGTATCAACTGGTACATCCATCCTGCGGAACCAGTGTACCAGGTCCAGCCGCCACGGCCGATGTATTTGTTCGCACCATACACATCCGCCGCTATCACATAAGGCTCCACCTTGTATATCGCCACCGAAGCCTTGTCGTTAGCATGATTAAGTGGGTTAATAATATTCAATAGCTCCCATGTCTTCTTCCTGTCGCCCATTGCTGCAAAGGCCATCACCAGCCAAACCGCGGCATGCGTGTATTGTCCGCCATTTTCCCTAACACCCGGAACATATCCCTTGATATAACCGGGGTTCATGGTACTCTTATCGAATGCAGGCGTGAAAAGCTGGAGGATGCGGTCATTTCTTCTCACCAGGAATTTATCCGCCGATTCCATAGCCATCTTGGAGCGGTCTATATCGCCGCCCTTCGAGAGTACTGACCAGCTCTGGGCAATGGAGTCGATCTTGCACTCTTCATTAACAGAGGAACCCAGCGGCGTTCCATCATCGAAGTAACCACGCCGGTACCATTCGCCATCCCACGCGTGTAGCCGTATATTCTGTTTCAACTTTGTAGCCTCGTTAAGGCATTTCCCGGCGAAGACTGCATCGCCCTTCAATTCGGCTACTTCCGCAAATCGTGTCAGGATATCATAGAGAAAGAAGGCAAGCCAAACGCTTTCGCCAATTCCTCTTTCACCTACCTTGTCCATGCCATCATTCCAGTCACCCGAGCCGAAGAGCGGCAGCCCGTTCGGACCATATCTCATTCCATGCTCGATCGACTTCACACAGTGTTGATATAGCGTTGCACTCTTGTCCGATTGTATGGGAAGATCGTAATAGGACTCTTCGTCCGTATTCAATAATCTTCCTTCGAGGAATGGCGCCGATTCTTCGAGTATTGCCATGTCGCCGGTGGTGGAGATGTAACGGGCAGTAACGAACGGGAGCCAGAGGAAATCATCCGAACAGGTCGTTCGCACGCCTCTTCCCTTCGGCGGATGCCACCAGTGTTGTACATCGCCTTCCTTGAATTGTCTCGATGCGCAAAGCAGGAGTTGCTCCTTTGCAAAATGCGGCGTGGTATGCATGAGCGACAGAACATCCTGCAGCTGGTCCCTGAAACCAAAGGCGCCACCGGATTGATAGAAGCCGCTTCTTGCCCAGATGCGGCAGGCGAGCGTCTGGTAGTTGAGCCATCCGTTGCTCAGCAGGTTGATGGCGAGATCGGGTGTTTCCACCTGCACGGCGCCGAGTGTTTCCTGCCAGTAATGTTTCACATTGTCAAGTGCAATGCGTGCAACGGATGCGCCCTCGAATTTTCTTATCGTATCAAGCACCGCATTCATATTGGCGCCGGCGCCGAGACGGAATATCACTTCGTGTTCTTCTTCCTCTACCAGGTCGAAGACCACCTGGATAGCCGCGCAGGGATCCAATGCCGCACCGGATCTTCCCGATAGCCGCGTGCGGTTCATTGCATCAGGATTCTCCAGCGTACCATTCCTTCCAATGAATTCCGCCCTGTCGGCCGTGAATGATTTATTCGGATCGTCCACATCGAAGAAGGCGACGCGGTGCTCCAATTCCGTGTTGTATCCATTTCTCGCCACGATGGCGCCACTCTTCATATCGAGATCGGAGATGATATGCATCAACGACCGTGACCGCAGATCACCCAATACCCATTCCACATAACCGGTAACAGACAGGCGACGCTGCCGGCTCGACTTGTTGCGTGTTTTCAGAACGATGAACTTCACCGGAGATTCGATATCGACGTATACGCGCATTTCCGTCTCTATCCCATCCTCGCTATGTTCGAAAACACTATAGCCGAATCCATGACGGGTGATATAGGGCGTCTTGCCGCGCGCAGGTAACGGTGTCGGCGACCAGAAGCGGCCGCTTTCCTCGTCGCGTATGTAAAAGGCCTCGCCCTTGAGATCCATCACCGGGTCATTGTTCCAGGGCGTGAGCCGAAACTCATGTGCATTCTCAAGCCAGGTATACGACTGGCCGCTTTCTGAAATGATGCTGCCAAACTGTTTGTTAGCGATTACATTTACCCATGGAGCGGGCGTCGATTGCTTATCGGTTGTAATGATCACATATTCCTTTCCATCGGCGGAGAAGCCGCCATGGCCATTGAAGAGTTGAAGGTCCTTCGGCAACTCGACGCTCGTTTCCGTTGAGGCAGGAAACTTGCTCGGGCTGAAATAGGGGATGGAAGGCCTGATCTTCGTTCTTCCATTGATCTGTTCTTCCAGTGTACCCAGCTGATCGGAGATCACTACGCGGGCCACGGATTGGAACAGTACCCTGTCCTCATTGGAGATCTGGTCTGCGGAACGGATGAATATTCCTCCCGGCTGATCCTTGGTATCCGTTGTGACCGATGGCGCTATCAGGCCCTGGATCTGTCCATGCAACAATTGACGGTAACCGCCATGGTCTTCGTTCCAAATAACGAGATCGACCAGGAGGCCTTTCAGTTTCCAATACGCATGCGCCTGTACAAGCTGCCGCACGAGGTCGATATTGGCGGAGTCTTCGATCTGCAGCAAGACGATGGGTATATCACCCGATATGGAATAACTCCATAGTCCAGATTGTCCGCGCTGGTTCTTTATTATCGTACCCGGGTCGGTGCGCAGAGATGGGTTAGCGAAGATGATGGAGGAGGCCAAACGTCCATATAATTGCGCATCGGATTCCTCCGCATTGATCTGCCGCAAGATCACCTGGCTATGTGTCCATGCCAATTCCAGTACACGGTTGAGCAGATGCCTGTCCTGGTATTTTTCTATCAGGATATTGCATTGGTCCTTCGTCTCCGCAATGCCGAATATCATATCGATGGTCACGGTTTGATAG
>DATHKS010000519.1:0-7022 GCA_035488975.1 Chitinophagaceae bacterium
AGAGGTCAATCGGCAGATACATTCGCGATCGTAACTGCACCGGCTAACGAATTCATGGCGGAGATCCACAATACCAAAAAACGTATGCCAGTGATCATGGATGAAGACCAGGCGGCAGCATGGCTAAAGCATGGTCAGTCCCGGAAAATAATTACAGAGCTGGCCACTACGCCCTACGATCCCGCGAAGATGATCGCCTGGACAGTGGCCAAAGATTTCAAGAACAAGGAAAACCCGGAGGAGCCCTTTCATTACTCACACGTAGCACCGATCGAATATGCACCAAACTAAGATCTTCTATATCATTATTGATCCGATCCGGTCCAAAAAGATCAGGTTGAAGGTCGATCACTATTATTCCAGTGCGGAGTCGGAGAAGTTTCGCGTCTATGGTAACAGTGGGCGGTATGTCGATCTGGAAAAACGGCTTACGTCAAAACAGGATCCCTGGAAGGTACTCACCGTGCAATCGGAAGTGTCCGATATCAAGAAGACCACTTTTGCTGTTGCATGTATGCAGGACGAGATAGACTTTTACCTTAATGATCAGGTATGGAAATCTCAGCGTCCCTGTAACCCTCGACCTGAATTGCATAATTAATTTCCGATGCCATCTCTCATTAAGTTTTATGCGAAGTTCAGCTTCTGGCCTATGGCGCCGGCAAGAATATACATCGAAGAGATCCCCAACTTTGAAGGGGTTCGGCGGTTTAAGATTATAGGAAAGAACCGGCACGTGATCCTGGAAAAGAACCCGCGCCGGATCCCTTATCCCTGGTGTGTCGTCGAAGGATACTTTATCGAAGGGTTTATGCGCACTGTTGCTCTGGAAATTGACAAACAAATAGCAGAAGAATCAGCCCCGGATCAGGCGTGAAATAGCAATTTAAAAATGAGTAAATTGCTTATCCAACTTAATCAGATGACAGAAGCGCTTTTCAGTGTAGTATTCGAAGATCAGCAAATCATCGTTCATGCCGATATCAGGGATGATCGCACCCGGTACCGGATAGACTGGCCGGATGGCAGCCATGACTGGCTCTATTTCGAAGGGGATGTCTGGCATGCAGAAACAACGATGCCGGCAGCGAAAATAAATTCCATCGCTACAATGATCGATAATCATCTTAATAATTCCAGCGTATGAGTAGTATATATGCGAAACAACAGGCAGGCAAAATTATTGACTTATTCGAATCCAAAACAGATCCGGTGATGCTGCTTGGACTAAGTAATGAAATATTAAGAACAATTACGCTCATCGAGGTGAACGCTCTGGACTACGACCTTGTCACCACCTGGCGTGGCAATTACATGAATGCCGCGGCGATGGGTTCTTTTCTTCGTCCAAAACATGATCCTCAATACGGCAGAGATACCACCAGATTCACAGAAGAGTTGAAAGCCATTTGCAATAAAATTATCCAGGCTGACAGTGAATTCTGATCTTCCAGTGTCGTTATTTGTGACATAATGTATCTTTTCACTACTTTTGATTTTCTTCAAAAGTATGCAGGTACATATTTCCATCCCATACAGAACTGACAAAAACCTCGGCAAGGCTTATAACGAGGCCATGGCCAGGATCCCGGATGGAGATGCCGCCTGCTTCATTGACTACGACGTTCAATTACTCACCCCGGATGCAGGCGCCATCATCCAGAAGTATGCGGAGATCTATCCTGATGCGCTCCTCACCTGCTACACGAATCGCATTTCACCGTTGAGTGCTCGCCAGCTGCTACTCGGTATAGTGTCTGAGGACCCTGACATTCGTAACCATATACGGTTAGCCGAGTGTCAGCGAAACCTTAACGCATACAACGTCACTCCCATCATCCGCGATATCTCTGGATTCCTGATGGTCATACCTAAATCCCTTTGGCAGGAACACCCTTTCGATGACAATGGCGCCTGCCTGGGCGTCGACACCTATTACGGCCGGAAGATCCGTGCTGCAGGAAAACAGATCCTCCGGATGGACGCCTTGTATGTTTTTCACGCCTATCGCCTCCTCCAGGGCATCGGCAATAAAACCCACCTGTTATGATCCCCTGCTTAATGATCACATATAATCGTCTCGAGTATACCAAACGAGCATTGGCGGCGGCGCTCGAATCGGATTTTGACAAAGTGATAGTGATTGACAATGGTTCCACGGATGATACCGTTGACTGGCTGCAACGTCAAGATCATCCTAAATTATTTGTCAAGTTCCATAATGGAGAATCTTCTACGATCGCCTCGGCTATGAACCGCTTCTTATACATCACCCAAAGATGCCACGTAGTAGGCAAGGTTGATAACGATACAATAATTCCGAACAATTTTGTGAATAGGATGATCAGTGGTCTGCAGGTAGCTGACATCGTCCAAGCCAAACATCCGATTCTCAAGGCGACTCATCCGGATGGATTCGATGCCTGGGTAAAGACGATGCCCAGCCAGGGATGCGTCCGATTCAATCACTTTGTCGGTGGATCCGGAATCCTTTTCAAAAGAGATATCATCGATGAAGTGCCGGAGACTGATTGGGCGCTCGGTGGGTGGAGGGAATTTCAACGGCGGAAACCACTGCTGAAGAAAGCCTTTGTCACGGATGTTGAGATTCAGCTGCTCGATACTGATGAGAACGGCGCGGACTATTCAAAATATCCAGAATACTATACAGAAACACGACGCTTATGATCACAAACGATAAAAGCATCACCACTCCTGAATATTGGAACAACGTGTATGCCGGTAAGAATGACAATGCTGTGGTCGACGCCAGCAATACCGTACGGCCGCCCAATCCCTTTGATCGCTTCGGATGGGTCGCACAATATGCGGAAGGCCCATGTGTTTACGGCGTTGCGTCGGGGCATGCTCACATTGAGAAGAGAATACAGGCGCTACACCCTGACTGGATCGTCATCGCGAGTGATCAATCCGTTGAGGCCAGGAAAGTGGCCAATTTTGGGCGATATCAAATTGCCGATGCCTACGCTATCAATGCCCTCAATAAGAGTTTCAATACGATCATCTGTTGTCAGGCTATGGAATACCTGAAGGAACAGGAGAGGTTCCTGCTCGAGGCGCAGCGGGTTGCCTGCAAGCTGATCATCACCGTACCGATCGGTGAAATGAAAAAATGGTCGCAGCTACGCATTTATACTGAGCAAAATGTCCGCCAGCTGCTGGAGCCCTATGGCCTGATCGAGATTTTCGAACGGCATGAGGATCTTCTTTTAGTTAAAGTGAAATTCCATGATTGAATTTGTCACCGCATCACATGATCGTGAGGTCCTTCAAAAGAACCTGCTTTCCTCACCCGTTATAGAGAAATACGGCGTAGTTGTACAGGAAAACTATACGAATGTGTCGAAAGCCTATAATGAGGCCAGAATTACAGAGGAGATTGTAGCTTATATACATCACGATGTACTTCTCCCGAGATCGTTTGAATGGCAGCTCAAACTGTCCTTGAAATGGATAGACAAACTGGACCGGGATTGGGCTGTTTTGGGAGTTGCCGGCGTGAAGCTTAAGGATGGCAAGCGAACCATCCATGGGAATATCCTCGATCGCGGCCGCGAGTGGGGCTCTCAACTTGAAATTCCTACAGAAGTCGACACCCTCGACGAACTACTGCTGATCACAAAAGGCGATTTCAAGTTCGACGAGCAGTTGGACCTGCATTTCTACGGTGCCGACATCTGCATGCAGGCCCGTGCTCAAGGACGAAAGAACTATGCCATCCAGGCCTTCTGCCACCACAACTCGACACTGGCGATCGGCCACAGATCCGAAAGCTTTAAACGCTGCGGCCAGTACTTCCGGGAAAAATGGATCAATCAACTACCTATTGCCACGACATGCATCATTCTCAGCTGATCATATTGTCTTATCACCGCTTCGTTGAGGAAGAGTCGGATTACCGGTTTTCCCGCACCTACCACCAATTCAGCCACGATATCCGCAAGAAGGTATATGACTGGATTACCATCGATGATGGGATGATCTGCCAGCTTAGGGCCTGTGAGATGCTCCGGGTGCATAATGTCCGGGCAAAACTCTTTATCTGTACTTCCCTGGTTGGAACGAAAGGATACTGCAGCTGGGATGAACTGAGGGCGCTTTCTGAATATCACGACATCGAGAACCACAGCTTTTCACACAGACGACATGATCTGCTGCTTGATCAAACTGTATACACTTTTATTAACGCGGCGCAAATTCAGATCCAGCAAGAGATCGGAAAAGCATCACGGTACTTCGTAGCGCCATATAATACCTACAACCCACGAGTCGAGAAAATAGCGGAAGATCTCGGATTGATTATTCTGAAGGACCGCGTCAACATTTTAAATATCAGTAAATGACACATCACAGTGAACTTCTCAACCGCCTGATCGCCGCCCATGGATACAAGTCGTACCTGGAGATCGGCACCTTTAACCGGTCCCACAACTTTGATAAGATCAATGCCGAGATAAAGGAATGTGTGGATCCGGATCCCGTGGCCAACGCGACCTATCAATGCACATCAGATTATTTCTTCGAAACGATCAATAACCTAGACGCGGAAGATGGTGGAGGCCAGACATTCGACCTGATCTTTGTCGATGGGCTGCACCATGCCGAACAGGTAGAAAAGGATATCAAGAACGCATATGCTGCTTTGACTCCGCGAGGAATGATCGTCGTGCATGACAGCAATCCACCTACCGAGCAGACAACCTGTGTGCCCAGGGGATCGCAGCGCGAATGGTGTGGTGACGTGTACAAGGCTATTAGCAGGATCGTCTCACCGAAGCTCACGCTGGACTTCGACTATGGCTGCTGTGTGATCTTAAAGTCTTTCGACTTGAAATTCTCCGATAGAAGCGTGGACTGGAAGACATTTGACGCGAACCGGCGAGACCTACTCGGACTTGCTACTGTCGATGATGGTAGCCGTCAATTGGGAATATGACGGACCTGGTCTATATCGTTGGGGCAACAGGAGCCTTGGATCACTTGGAGCTCCGTCATTCCATTCGGTCGATGCAACAACATCTCACAGGAATCGGACAAATTGTTATTGTTGGCCACTGCCCAGCTGATCTAGAGGGCGTTTTACATATTCCCGCAGACGATGAAACAGCCGATCCCGCTAAGAACATTTACCGGAAGATCCTCAAAGCTTGCGAGGATCCTCGAGTGTCTGATCACTTTCTGTGCGCGAGTGATGATCATTTCCTGCTAAAGGATTTCGCTGCAGAGGAGTTTCCAAACTTCTACAGTGAGGATCTTCATGAATCTGCCGACTTTCAATCGAAAGAGAACTATTACAAAAAGCATCTGGAGAGTACAATCGCAGCGCTGGAAGCTCAGGAGTTGCCCACGCTGAATTATAATGTCCACTGCCCGATTTTGTATTACAAATCGATGTTCCTGGAAGTGATGCCAGGTTATGAATGGAACGTGAAGCACGGGTACCTTTGCAAATCACTATACGCCAATACCCTTCGTCTGCAAGGGCGGAAGAACAAGGACCTGAAGTTCCACCATCCGAAAACCCTGGCCGCCATACACCGGTGGATCCGCGATAAACCTTTCTTTTCCACGAGCGACTTCGCCATGAACAACGAAATGAAAAGCTTTCTCGCTCAATTATTCAGCTAAAGACTCGTCAGACAAAAGGATTGGAGACTTTCCGCAGGCGCTCCTGTTGACGTTCATTTTCCCCTTGCGCATAGTTCATAGTAATCACTGTGCTGGTATGAGCCGCCATCCGGGCTGCTTCCTGGATGTTTAACGCCTTGGCCGTCTCGTCGAGGTTACTATACTTAAGGCTATAAAAATCTACATCGATTTCGAGTCCACCTTCTGCTTTTGGGCCCTTCACATACTTGTTCCACATCCGGGTAATTCGGTTGGCCTGGATGGGCTTAGGCCCGGGTTTCAGGTTCCTACTAAATACAAAATCATCCGGGCCGCAGTTGCCCGTAACAATCACATCTATCCAGTATCGTAATGCGATATCTTTGATTGGGCGCCTTACTTCTCTTTGCTGGCCACCCTTTTTGATCAAACACTTGAACCGTTGCTTGGCCAGATCTACGTTTCCTCCTTTCAATCGAAAGAGCTCTTTGGACCTCGATCCGGAGTGAAAGAATATGTGCATATATCGCCAGAGATTAGGATGAAATTCTTTAAGATGATCATTAATAATTAGCCGCTCTTCCCGGGTGAGTTCTCGACGAATTTTACGTATTCTTTTTTTCTTGCGGATGGAAGACACCGGATCCAGTTCGACGCACTCTAGTTCGATCAACTGTTTATAGATCATCATTAAATTAGACCGGTAGACATTGAATGTATTGTCGGTCCAACGCGGCTTGTTAATGGCGCACCAATCCAGCAGCATCTTAATGTGGCGGCGGCGGATCTCGGACACTGGCTTCCTGTCCAGGCGCAACTGTACTGCAGCCTTCTCAATATGAGTAACGATATTTTTGGCGTCCCGCTTTGTTTCTGGCTCGCAAGTCATAAGCCTCACTGCTTCATAAAATGCTCGGATCATCGGGGTAGATGGATCGATTACATAATCGATATTGTCCAGTGCTCCCGTCTCATTGGACTCATCGCTGATACATCCGGTGATCGGATTATACGCACGATTCTTCAGCATGTGTAGCTCCTGATCTAGTAGCTCCTGGGTAGCTTCGCGCCGTCCCAATAGTTCAGAGATGTGGTTCATCCCTTTAACGATTTGAAGTTTGGGCTTTGCTACCGTGGGATCATAAAACCGGTAATGAATGTACCAGGTGATTGAGGTGGATGCCTCCTGTCTTTTCCAATTCTTTGGATGCACAGAAAGTTTGCTGCAGGAGCAGCCATTTGGTAAGAGTAGCATAGTTGTTAACGGTTTTGTTAACGGTTAATAAATATGCTACCAAGCTAAGGTTCCGAAGAAAAACTGAAAGCCTTCACTATAAAGGCTTTCAGTGTTGTGACCGCGATAGGATTCAAACCTATAACCTTCTGATCCGTAG
>DATHKS010000520.1:0-2655 GCA_035488975.1 Chitinophagaceae bacterium
GAATAAGGAGCCGAACCGCGACGACTTCGAAGTGGATCCCGTCAATCAGCCAAAAAAGGAAACACTGCATGATATAGAAGTGGCCGTGGAGAGGAGGACGGGCCGTGCATTCGCATCCGCTACGTTTTACTATATGGGGTATGATGATCAGCTCGTACTCACGGGCAAGGTGAACGATGTGGGCGCCTATACGAGAGTGAATGTTCCGAAGAGCTATCGTGCCGGCGTGGAATTGCAGGGCGGGTATACCTTCAATAAGTTTATCAATGCTTCCGCCAATCTTTCGTTTAGTCGATCTGCTATCAGGGAATTCACCGAATACCTCGACGAATACAACGCCAACTTCGAATGGATCGGCCAGGCGACGATCCAGCATCGCAATACGAGCATTGCCTTCGCACCGACTGTGGTGGGTGGGGCAACCATCAACATTCTTCCCGTAAAGAATTTGGAACTAAGCCTCGTGAGCAAGTATGTGGGAAAACAATATCTCGATAATACGGAAAGCGAAGCGAAGAAGCTGGATGCGTTCTATACGCAGGATGCCCGCGTGATCCTAACGATGAGAAATAAGCTGTTCAAGGAATGGAATATCTCCGGCCAGGTAAACAACATCTTCAATGCGAAATACGAGCCCAATGGATATACCTATGGCTACCTCTATGATAACAGCCTTGTGACGGAGAATTTTTATTTCCCGATGGCGGGAGTGAATTTTGTGGTGGGGGTGAATATTAAGCTGTAGATATAAATGTGCCAATGTGCAAATTAGCAAATGTGCCAATGATCCTCAGCTCGATCAGACATCATCCATCGGATCACGGACTATTGGCACATTTGCTAATTTGCACATTGGCACATTAACTCATTATCAAATCAGCTTGTTCTCCCAAACTTCTCCTCCCATCCCATCATCCCACCCCTAAGATTCTTTGTGTTGGTGAATCCAAGTGTATCGAGAATGAGGCAGGCCTGGCCACTGCGGTTGCCGCTGCGGCAGTAGATGATGAGTTCCTCGTCCTTGAAGGGCTCGAGTTCGTCCACCATCATGGTCTGCACATTACCGAGCGGGTATAGTATCCCGCCGATATTGAAGTCTGCGTGCTCATGAGGTTCGCGCACGTCCACAATATTGAGTTTCTCTCCTGCATCGAGGCGGCGTTTCACTTCTTCGGCTGTAATATTTTGCATAGCTGTTTGCTTTTTATTGTTCTTCAGGAGGAGGTACTGTTCCTGTGCTGTCTATCTCGGGTTTGTCTACCTGCAGTCTCACATCCATCAGCTGACCGGAACGGATATACCTGAATTTCTTATCGTCACCGTAGCGCGTGGGATTCTGCCAGTAGATATAGGCGCCGAGTGTATCGTCCACGGCGGGCTGCACGATCACCGATCCGAAGGCGAGTCCGTGGGCCTCGAGTAAGGCCTTGGCCTGGCCATAGGTCATCCCGACTAACGTGGGGACCACAAATTGCTCATCTCCCACTCCCGTTCCCAACACCAGCGAAATGACGCTTCCCATTCGGATCTTGGTCCCGGCGGTAATGGGTGCGCCGTTATATAGTTGTTCCAGGACGGCATTCTTGGCAAAGTCCGCCTTGAACGTGGTATCTCCTACACGAAGGTTCGAATTCTTCAATGCCATTTCCGCGCTGCGGAAGCTATAGCCGATGAGGTTGGGCATTTCTATCGATGGGGGGACTGCGCGGTTGATGGTAACGTACACCGTGCGGTTTATCTTGACCAGTTCGTCCGACTCCGGTATCTGTTTCAACACTACCAGCGGCCTCGCCGTATCCACGTAAATGGAATCCTGTACCTCCACCTCGAAGCCCGCCTTCTCCAGTATGTCCTGCGCCTGCTCATAGGTCTTACCGGTAACGGATGGCACCGACATCGATTCGTTATGATGCGTAAGCCTGTTGAGGGAGAAAACGAATATGAAAAAGATGATGACCGCTATGAAGATCCCGGCTAGAAGATTGGCCCATAGTGGACGATGCGTGATGAATTTAAACAAGGTTTTCGATTTTGTATGAGGAATTGGTTCCCGGCTATCCCGGATCGAACACATGCATCTGAACGAAATTAATTGATTAAGGCTTCATCCAACAATTTACCATAAAAATCATCCAGGTTCCATCCCATCGCCTTTACCTGCTGCGGAACGATGCTTGCTTCCGTTTGGCCCGGGATGGTATTTATTTCCAGCATGAATGGCTGCCCGCTCTTCTCCTCGTAGATAAAATCGATCCTCACCACTCCCCTGCAGTTGAACACCGTATATATTTTACGCGCCGCATCCCTGATCTTACCGGCTATTGTCTCGTCCACTTCCGCGGGCGTGGTTTCCGTCGATTTTCCCTCGTACTTGGCCTCGAAATCGAAGAAGTCCTTTTCGTCATGCGCCTTCACTTCGGTGATCGGCAAAACGATGATCTCACCTTTGGTCTGGAATACGCCGACGGTAAATTCCCTTCCCTGCACCATTTCTTCTACGAGTACCTGGTTGTCCTCCCTGAAAGCCTTATCGATGGCTGTGCCGAGGTCCTCCGGTTTGGTCACCTTGCTCATGCCGATGCTCGAACCGCCATTGTTGGGCTTCACGAAGACGGGCAATTTCACCATGGCCGCCACGGATGCGACGGGTATTGG
>DATHKS010000521.1:0-6568 GCA_035488975.1 Chitinophagaceae bacterium
GTAACGGGACTCTTCTCCGTCTTGTCTTCCATATCGGCTGCGAGATTCATCAGTCTCAACGCCTCGGCATTCTTTCCTTCCTTCCACCGGATCCAGGCCTCGGCCGCCTTGAGCTGGATGTCCACGAGATTGGCCTTGTAAGGATCCTTCTGCCGCGCGAGTGTATCGCGAATGGCTTGCAAGACGATCAGACCGGCATTGGCGGAATCGAGCTGGCCCGTATGCGCATAGCCAAGAGTATGCGTGAAGTAAATGATGGCGCGTTGCCAGGGAAACTTCACCCAGGGAAAATCATCGCGATGAAGATTCAGGCCGGCTGCATCCTTCCACATTTTATTCTCCAACACATAGCGACTGGGAATGGAGGCGAAGGCATAGGCGTCCTTGAAGTTGACGGGATACACACCGGTGATGGTCTGCAGGTAATCGTATTGTTCCTTCGCAAGTTTATTATCTCCCTTCTGCAGGTAGGCATACATGAGATAGTCCAGGCCATGTATCTCCTCATCCCAATGTCCCTTGATGCCGGCGCCTTCGGCATAACACCTGGCGGAGGAAATGGAGATGAGATTGGAAGTAATGCTTTCATTCCACAGACCGAGACGGGTGAAGATATGCGAGGGCATATGCTGCGCATGCGCCGAGGCCGGTGCAATGGACGCATACTTCCGGGCCGAGGGCAAGGCCAATGCGGCGAGCTCTGGATAGTCATAGCTATGAATGAGATAATGAACGATGCCCGGATGATTGGGTTCACCGGGATAGAGCGCCGTAAGAATGGCGCCTGCCTTACGCTGGTTAGCGTATGATTTATCCATCGGATCTGCGGCACCGTCCAGGGAAAGTGCATAAAAGATCGCCGCTTCCTTATCGCTGGGATAATGTGCGTATAGTTTCTCCATGGCCTTCTCGAAGGCGAGGGCGCGGGTATGATGATCAACGGTGGGCCAGTCCTTATAGAATTGAGCGATGGCATCTATGTACTCCCCTTCCCTCTTCGTCTTATTGGTGAGCGATTGCGCGATGGTGACGGACCTGAGACCCTTATCGAGTTCGGCGGGAAGCGGTGGCGAGGGCCAGACCTGGTGATAGTTGCTCATGGCGACGCCCCAATAGGCCATGGCACAGGAGGGCTCATCGGCAATCACCTTGGCGAAGACCTTCTCCGCCTCATCATACTCGAAAGAATGAAGCAGGGCCATGCCGAGATTAAAGTCTTCTTTCGACGCGCCGGGACAGGAGGTCTCGAAACTGACGGAGCCATACTGCTTGCCGGCTGGACCACATACAACGAGATTGCCACGCTTGAGATTGATGGCGGCTATTGCGGCCGAGCCGGGTGAGTCACCATTGCAATGACAGGAAACGAGAACGACGAGGACAAGACCCGGCAATAGCAGTAAGGAGGACTTTACAACTTTTTTCATACTTGATTAATGTTTTCAAGAAGAATCATAGAGTTGCTACATCTGCAAAAAATAATAGAACCTGTAGAAAGTTAAGAAGATTTTCCGAGGGAAAGGAAATCCTGTAGTGTCTCAGTTTGAAATTTCTGCAACTATTATTTCATTTTCTCAAGACTATCAATTGAAGATTGAATATTTATTAACCGAGCATAAACAGTTCCAAGTTCCTTCTTTTTAGCCTCTGCGCTGTCGTAAACGCCTTTTTGCGTGCAGCCGCCTATCCTTTCTCTTATATTATTAGCGCTATCCTTTAGGATCTCTTGTTCGTTCAAAAGTTTTGTCCTCACTTCATTATGATTGCATCCGCAAACGAACAGGATGAGAATGCTTAAAACGACTGAATATTTCATGTAAATCTTTAATTAAAGTTGGGAAAAAATCAGCATCCACAAGAGGTACAAGATAACACAATAAGAAACCGCTTATTCAGCGGTTCATTTCTTTTTATAACGCCCTCTTTTCTTTGGAGCTTCTTCTGCTACTAAGTTTACAATATCCTCTATACTCATAAACCTCTTTCTCAATCCGGCAGCCATTGCGGAGTTACCCCTAAAGTCTTGTGCTGCTTTACAAAATTGTAATAAACGAAATGTAAGGCTATAGCATGGCAATGGTTTTCAATCTTCTTGCTGAAGACATTCGTAAGTCGTGTAAACCTGCGCATGTGCGTTCTCATAGTAAGATTTCGTCTTTCTACATAGCTTGTTGAAACATGCTTTTCTTCAGGTGTTCGTGATCCCCAATTCGTTTTGCAGCCGGTACGTTCCGCAGGACTGTATTTATTATCAGCCTTGCCGACTTCGTTGCCGTACATTTTTACCAACACCGCATAATCTATATCTAAATCAAACGCTCCATACACCGCGTTTAAATAAGCTCCGTAAATCCTCTCATAAGGCCCAACCTGCCTGCCTTGCTCGCCATAGCTGCGCGGAGGCGATGCCGGCAGCTTCCCTATTCCCAACACCCGGCACCTGACGCCTCAAACAATAACCTCCGCACCGCCTATTAAAGCGTACCTTACTCTGTTGCCGGTGATTCTACCGGCAGGTAAAACAGTTATATGTCAAACATTACACAGGTGGTAAACACGGATAAGAACATGAAGATATTGAAGAAGGGTATGCATTATTCCGACCTGGACCAACTGCTGAGCAGCGGTGGACCGTTTACGTTCTTTGCGCCTTCCGACCTGGCATTTGAAAAACAGGGAAATGGATTTATGGAAAACCTGTTGACCCCGGAAAACAAGGTGGCGCTGACCGACCTGATGCATAGTCATATAGTGGAAGGCAAGATCAGCTTCCAGGAACTGAAGGATGGCGATAAGCTGAAGACCGTGAATGGAAAGGAACTATTAGTGGGAAATAAGAACGGTAGCGTGAATATCGGCGGTGCAGCGATCGTAGCGAGGGAACAGAAAATATCGAATGGTGTTATACATTCGTCGGATGCGGTGTTGGGAAAAAGTTGATCGAAAAAAAAATAATTTATGAGTAAAGGGGGTGATTGAATCATCCCTTTTTCTTTTTAAGGCTGCCGGCGATGATCACAGATCAAATGATTTTACCGACTCTATCAGCTCATCAAGGCAATTGCAAAAGCCCAACGGTAACCGTGCTTTCTTCCCGCCTTACCGGCAAAATTTTACCGGTAAGACGGGAAGGCAGTTTAACAGTTGTTCAAAAAATCATCGGTATCTCCGGTTGATCATAAGGAGGCCGATAATTGAAGTATTGCTCTTTCTGGTAAAGAATTCCTATTTACAGACACCACATGTTCCTCCATCCTTTGCACAATGCTTGCAATACTTACAATTCTTACACGCGTTGCAACTCTTGTATCCGTAACATGTAGCGACTACCTTCTCCGGCTGTTTTGCCGGAAGAGACCGGCTGGTCTTATATATGGTAAATGAAAGCAAGAAGGCGGAAATGGCTAAAAGAAACAGGGTCAGCAGGGATCTCCTCATGATGTTTTCATACTTTGGTGGACGTAAAAGGTACAAAACGGTAGTCGCATATTATAGCATTCCATACTTTAAGGTCCGGCGGCGGAATAATTGGAAGAGAAACCCTTAGTTTTTAGGGAGATGCGCGCCAGATATTTTAAAATTTCAGGCTTATTATTGCATCCATAGCATCTCAAAACGAACCACCTCAGAACAGCCGATGCATGCCCCCGGTTGCCGATAAAAAAAATCAATTCGTGAGTAATCGTTCCTTAAAATGATATCTTTTGTTTTGTGGGGCTATGATCGTGTTTTTCTCTGTGTATTCATATCTATTGGACCAGTACTATTACAAGATTGAATATGGAGATACCGCGGTGTATCGCGACAGTGTGCTAGCCTACCTGGTCTCGTTTCCGATATATTCTTTCCCGGCATCCATTGCAGTGCCGGTATTATATAATTTCTTCATCAACGGGGAAGTCAACAAGTCACGATTCCGGTTCGTATTGCGTTTTTTGTTCGGACTCGGTATCGGCCTCTTCATTGGATACGCTGTCCAGCGCACCGGGGTGAGTTTCTATATCGGTCATCTTCGAACGCAGAAAAATCTCATCTTATATCCAGCCATCGGCGTAAGTGTTTAGATATTGAGGGCCATTAAATTGGCAAGGATGAAGAAAAACTAAAAAGAACGGACCTGGCCCAGGCTATTCCTCTAATTGTTGCTGTGTACACTTGCCACCTCCGTCATTGCCGGTCACCAGAATCTCAAAAGTTGAATCTGAATAGTCATGTACTTAAGATAATCGTAAAAATAATTATCTCATGGGTTCCGCCTTCTTCAACAGGGAGCTGTCGAACTTTGCCCGTAACTCATCCTCAGACCTGAACGTAGAGTCTGTTATTGCCCTGTTGATTAATGAATCAGATAGTATCAATTTAAATTCTGCGGGTCTAAAGTTAACCGCGTTGGAACTGCTGCCGCCGCAGCCGTCGACATTCTTCAACAGCATGAATAGTACCCAGATTACTATCCACCATCCTTTTCCCCAGTTGAAAAATCCCCCGCCTACCCGGTTATATATCTCATGATTGGATACAATAATATGCGACAGATGCTCCGGCATATCGTGCAGATTCACCAATTGCGCACTTATTTTTTTACAATCCCGTCTATGCGACTTTTGCACGTGCACACCGATATTTATCAAAAAACGCGCAATTTCACTTTTTGTATGATAAAATTCGCCGGGCAATTCATTGAAAAACTTATGCCAGTCCTGATCGATCCAGTGAACGATGGCCGGCCGCATCGTTTTGTAATTCTCCTGGTTCACGTTGCGAAGCGTCCTTAAGTTCTCTTCGAGAAATTGCCCAATCGGGCGAAATGCCTCCTCCCTCTCCGATGGCTGGACAAATTCGTCATACTTCAATAAGTCGCCTACCTCCTTCATCTTCTTCGCGGTTAGAAGCGTGCGGGATATGTAATTGACCGGCACGGCGAAATAGGGTGAAAAGAAATCATCAAATTTCTGGTTATTGGAAAAGAATGAAAAATCAGGATGGATCGAAATAAGGTCCGCCGTGTTTTTCTCCAGCAACTGCAGCAGTTGTGGCTTTTCCCATATTTGTTTGTGAAAAACCAACCGCTGTGCGAAATCGGGGCGTTCAATCTCTTCCATCACATCATGACGGGTATAGGTATACCCATCCACTTCAATAAAGCCGTCACGTGCAATATTGAACTCCACCTGCAGGTTCTTTTTCACTCTCGCTAAATTAAAATCATCGCCAGTAGCGATATCGCAGTGGTGAAAGAGCCTGATGATCGATATGTATTGTTTGCTAGCCAATTCCGGTTCCTTTAAAGTCTTCGCTTCTCGCATGCTTTGCCGAGACCATCAGGTGGGTCAGGCTAAACACCTGTGTCCGGAAGTCGGCAAATTTTTCATTCTTAAGCGAGTTGTCCGCCATCCTGATCAGGGTCTGGGCAGTGGAATAATCCTTATAGAATTCTTCCGGCATCGCCCGCCACATAGCATATTGCCCGATCAGGTAACTGGTAGTGTTACAAAGGGCATCCCATTCCAGGTCGTGCAACTGTTTAAGTTTATCCTCCAGGAACGACGCATTCTTCGACCGGATAAACACAGATTCACTCGCCTCGATCTTCTGGAATTTCTTTCGCATCTCTTCCTTCTCGAAATCCGCCGCATTAATGCTCGCCAATACTCTTTCTTTCGAATTGAAATAGGTTTCGACTAATCCGGATATTCTTTCATTGCCGCCTAATTTATCCGACTCCTGCGATACCCGCATGATCTTCTCGGCAATGATATATTTGTCGTCCGACTTATCACCAGCTTTCAGTTTGAAAAGTTTCTCTTGCACAGATCGAAGGCTTTCGAGCAATGCATTCCCTTTTATTTCCCAGATATCATTGTCGTTGTATTGAAACTGCTGTATGGAATTGGTTAGCTCATCTTCCAGTTGACTATATTGTTCGCGCAGCCGGTCAAGACTGATCTGCTTCTCGGAAATGGAAAATACATTCTTAAATTCCTGTTGCGACATCACCAGGAAGACAGACGTATTCAATATCCTCGAATCGGTAATGTGCAGCTGGATCTCTATATCCGAACCCTTGATAAGATCGGTCTTCAGTTCCTTACCTGTGATCCTGATGTAACCGATCGTCAGGTTGGAAGAAGGCCTTGCGCTTTTGTCACCTTCCATGATATTAATGATCAATGCATCGCTTGAGCCTTTCCTGATCGTTTTCGAGATCTCGCGGTACAGCGTTCTCTTTTGAGGCAGCAGCGAGTTTCGCTCGAAGATCGGCTCGAGCCGGGTGCTCCTGTTTTCAATATCATCTACTTCAATGGATATATCGTGGGGCAACGGCTGACCTTCCACCGAGTATTGGCCCTGTGTAATGATGATCTCCCGCGCCAGTGATTTTATCTCCTCGTAATTGTCGTTGTATACGTACAGGCTGAAGAGATTGGCTACACCCGGTATGAGCGTGAGGAACTCCGTCTTCTTCATTTTCAACGGCACAAAGCCGGTATCGAAACCGCCATCCTTTCTTATCACACGGAAGAACTTGTTCTCATAGGCGCCCTGGCAGAACAATAGCAGTACCTCC
>DATHKS010000522.1:0-5394 GCA_035488975.1 Chitinophagaceae bacterium
TTCTATGAGAACGTAAAGGGAATTGCACCCGGCCAAAGCGCCGTCTTCTACGAGGGCGATGATGTGATGGGCGGAGGGATCATTCAGCGGGGGGGATTGGTGTGAGGTGGGTTTGCTGGAATTGGGAATTTGGGATTGGGAATTAGGCCTCAGCAGACGAAACCTATTGGACTGTCAGACCCCTCGAATGAGGTTTTGAATTTTTACTTTTGACTTTATTAGCCATTCACGTCATTGGCGGTTGGAATCAGGCCTCAGCAGGCGAAACCTATTGGACTGTCGGACCCCCCGAATAAGGTTTTTGAATTTTTACTTTTTACTTTTGAATTGATTAGCGATTCACGTTTCCAGTAATTTAGCAGATGCTCGCAGTAACCATATTAGGAAATAATTCAGCAGTACCGGCCTTCGACCGTCATCCTACCAGCCAGGTAGTGACATTGAACGGCTTCAGCTTCCTGGTGGATTGCGGGGAGGGCACGCAGATCCAGATGATCAACTACCGGATCCGCCGCAGCAAGATCTCGCATATCTTCATTTCACACCTTCACGGCGATCATTATTTCGGACTCGTTGGCCTGATCAATTCCTTCAGCCTCCTCAGTCACCAGCAGGAATTGCACATCTTCGCCCCTGCCGGGCTTAAAGAAATCATCGAGATTCAATTGAAAGTGGCCGATACCAGGCTTTGTTACCCCCTCCATTTCCATACCATCACCGGGCCTGCCACATTGCTGGATAACGAAAAACTACAGGTGAAATGTTTTCCTACCGAGCATCGCATCGAATGTTACGGCTTCTCCTTTCATGAGAAGAAAAAACCCCGAAAGCTGATCCTGGACAGCGTTAAGCAAAATAATATCCCCCTTCATTTCTACGAGAACCTGAAGAGCGGTGAAGATTTCATCACCTCCGCCGGCGAGGTGATCCGCAATGAATGGCTGACCCTTGCTGCAGCGAAGGGCAAGACCTATGCCTTTTGTGCCGACACACGCTACAACGAGCCGATGATCGAATATATCCGTGACTTCGACATGATCTATCATGAGTCGACCTATCTCGACAACTTCCGCGACCGTGCGGAACAACGCTTCCACTCTACCACGAGACAAGCGGCCCTCATCGCGAAGAAGGCCGGTGTGAAGAAATTACTGTTGGGTCATTTCAGCAGCAAGTACGACACATTGGAGGAATTTGAGATAGAAGCCAGGGAAGTATTCCCCAACACCGAGCTGGCGCTGGAAGGTGTAACGTATAACGTGTAACGGATAATACAGGAACCACGAAGACACGAAGAAACACAAAGAGCACAAAGAAATCCAATTAGCCAATTTGGTAGCCTGTCTTCATCGCCTGCGCGCAGCTATGGCGAGCAAGGCCGGTAGGCAGGTTTGATATTGTGCCAATTATGCGTACTATGCGAATTCTTTATATTCTTTTGTATTTCTTTGTGATCTTCGTGCCTTCGTGGTTCCTGTATTTCCAGATCTTTTCTTCATCATGACGTCGCCCGTGTGCAACCCGGATGACCATCCAGACGTACTAACTGTTGCCTATGGCCCTTCGACTTAAATACAGCAAACGAAATGCGGTCATACTGATCATCGCGGTAGTGGTCTATTTGTTCAATGTGATGTGTACTACCCTCAGCCATTCCTCTCACTATACAAATGATGCCGCCGGCGACGAAAAGAAATTCGCCGGTTCCGCTTCCTGTGCCGGTTGTCATAAGGACATATATGAAAGCCATATCAAGACGGCCCACTACAACGATTCCCGGCCCGCCTCGAAGGAGTTCATAAAGGGAAGTTTTCAAAATGGGAAGAACAAGTTTGTGTTTAACCAGTTCTCCAACGTGATACTGGAGAAGAGACGCAATGGCTTCTTCCAGGTGGCTTATATCAACGATAGCGAATATATGCGACAGCCATTCGATATCGTGATCGGGTCAGGGCGCAAAGGACAGACCTATCTATATTGGGAGGACGACCTGCTCTTCCAACTCCCCATCTCCTATTATACGCCGATGAACAGCTGGTGCAACAGCCCCGGCTTTCCCAGTAATTATCCCCGTTTCAACCGGCCGATCACGGCACAGTGCATCGAATGTCACGGCACCTATGCGCAGGCGAAGGAAGACGTGGGTGTAAATGCATTCGACAAGAGCAAGATCATATACGGTATAGACTGCGAGAGATGCCACGGCCCGGCCGCGGAACACGTAACATTTCACCAGGAGCATCCTGATGATAAGGCCGGAAGATATATCACCAATGCAAAAAAGCTGGACCGGCAGGCGAGACTCGATGGCTGCGCGCTCTGCCATTCGGGGTTCCGGAATGCAATAAAGCCGGCATTCAGTTTCGCAGTGGGCGACAAACTCAACGAATTCTCCAGTGTCAGGTATAATACAGACAGCGTTTCCACGCTCGACGTCCATGGCAACCAGTATGGATTGCTTACGGCAAGTAAATGTTTCAAGGCGAGCCAGATGGATTGCTCTTCATGCCACGATGTTCATAAGAATGAATTCAACAGCCCGAAGTTATTCTCGCAGCGCTGTATGAATTGCCACAATACCAACAATCACGATACCTGTACGGTGAAGCCACCGGGCGGCTTGGTATTAAGTGATAATTGCATCGACTGCCACATGCCTGCATTGCCATCGGGAAAGATAAAACTGGAAGTAGCAAATGCGGGAAAGATGACGCCGGATTTGGTGAGGACACATCGGATTGCGGTGTACCGCTGAGAAATTTGCCAATGTGCAAATTTGCCAATGTGCCAATTGAGCGTGCTCCAATCAGTAGTTCCCTTCTGGTGAGGATCATTGGCACATTGGCAAATTACCGCATTTTCACATTTGCTTATTGAGCGTGCTCCGATCAATAGTTCCTTTCTGGTGAGGATCATTGGCACATTGGCAAATTGGCACATTGGCTAATTGACATATTATCTAATTACTTTCAACTGAACAGTCCTAAACACGTACTCCCCCACCATCTTTCCCATCAGTTTCCCATTCTCGATCGCTTCGCGAAAGTGAATGCCGCCATAGAGGCGACTGACCGCAGCCTCGTCTGCTGCGGCAAAGAAGGAAGTAAATGAACGCGCAGGAAGTCCAAACGGTTTCTCCACATCATCAGTATAATTGAAGTTATCGCCGAAGATTCCGGTGAGGATGACGGCGCTTGCATTCGAGATCACGCTATGCCCACTCGGGTATTCGGGAAAGGGAGGCGTCTGCAGGAGTGGTTGCCAGGTCGGTGATATACTCTGTTGTATTGCCGTCACGGGGCGTATATAGTTAGATCTGTATTTCTCGTCCCAGGAGGAGATGATGACGTCGAATATAGCCACCGATACGAGCGTGTATGCCTGGAGCGCCTGCACAAGATTCAATTTCTTCTGCCGGATGGCCACACCCGTGATGCCGATCCAATGCCCCGCCGGCGATACTTTCTTTACACTGTACATCATATGTCCTACAGTCTGCGTTGCAAATGGATTGCAGTCCCAGAAATTGGCAATTGCCTTTTGTTTGGCAGTAAGTGTATTGCCGACCTTGTACACCTCCTGGCATTCCTTCTTGAATTCTTCAGAGGAAAATGCAACGGGGCCCGGGATCGTAAACAGATCTGGCTTTGACAAGGTCATAGGACGGATCTGCCTCCAGTTTGGCTCCACGGCTTCCATGTAATCAGGGCCCGTTTGTTTCCAGGCACCGGGTTTGGTATCGGGTGTAAACCGCGGAAGCGTCCGTGTATGACCATAGTTGTCACCCTTCGCCCAAAGCACGATATGATCTGCAACCTGCTGGCCATATTGCACCGACCGCTCAAAGATGGCGGGTGATATCTTTCTCTTTTTCAGTTCCGCGTCAATCATGGACCATGATTGTTTAAACATTTCCTTGGAAAATACAAACGCGTACGCCGTCTTGTAGAATGCCGTAGCGCCTGCCACTACCCAGTCATATTGCTCATCCTTCAATGGAGCGGGCACGCTACTAAGGCCAATCAGTTGTCCCGCGTAGCTGCGATAACTGGTATCGGCATTCCGGGCCACTTCGTAGAAGGCGATCAGTGGATAGACATAGTCACGACTGGCGACGGGCGGGGATGTGATGTCATTGATCAACACTTCCGTCAGGGCATGAAGGCCCTGGCCGACAAGTTCGGCTTCTTTTACCTGCGCGCCGAGCTTAAATACACTGGCAAGGAGCAGAAGGCTAATTAATCCTGAATACCTGAATCTTGTCATTGTTATTGGCTAAGATCAAAAAATTGTCAATTCGTATTATTTTCCGGGCATCTTTTTCGGCAAGAATGCCCGTATCAGTTTGAACGGAGAAAACATCTTTCGTGTGCTGCGCAATGAATGCTCCCTTACCGGCATCGTATCGTCCCTGCTGCGCCCTGACGGCATAATCATTTCCCACCAATACGAGATCCTTCAATCCGTCCTTATCGAAATCATCTACGAGAAAGTCCCGTACAGGAAACACCTGTGCCTCGGGAGGAAATGGACTAAAGCTGAAGTCGGATTCATTGTTGATGAATACGCCGGACCTGAATTCAACGGCTTCGAGATGCAGCGCCTTTTCCAATTGTTCTTTCGTGAAGATATCACTAACCGTGGCATCGCAATAAGCCTTATAGGTCGGGAATTTCACTTTGAGCGATGGCGTTTGATCAAGCATCTCATCGCGGGTGGCCATGGGATAGCTTTTTCCCTGTATATAATAGCTCATGAAGGCATCGAGTGAGCCATTGTTGTCTATATCGGCGGCATCGACACTGACCGGCTCCGTACGTGTAGGACGCATCTGGCTGTTGAGCCCGTGATTGCCGGCGATGATATCGGGATCGCCATCCTTATCGATATCGTCTATCCTTAAACAATTCCACCAGCCCGATGAGAAGGGTATTTGCTTCATGGCGGTGGACGCAAAGAATGGCGCCGCCGACTGGCCAAACAGGATAGTCACCGGCATGTATTCGCCCGCTATCACCAGGTCTGCGATCCCATCCTTGTTCATGTCTGCGACCCTCACCGTGCTGATCATTCCGATATTCCTGAGAAATGCAGGCGTCACATCGTGGAATATACCATTGTCATTTTGCAGGAGATAGCTCTGAGGCGCCATGGGATAGGAGCCGGTGCTAACCTGCCCACCCCGGAATATGTCGATGTCTCCATCCTTATCGAAGTCGAATGCCACTACGGCTCCGCCTGACGATTTTATCTGCGGAAGGTCGCCTTCCTTCGTTGAGAAATTCCCTTTGCCATCGTTCCAGAAAATATGATCCTGGAAATTGATCTCATTGCCCCCACTTACTACATAGAGGTCTATATCTTTATCATTATCGAGATCGGCGAATACTGCCT
>DATHKS010000523.1:0-2511 GCA_035488975.1 Chitinophagaceae bacterium
CTATACACGCACTGGACGGCTCTTTATACGCCCATTTCGCGCGCCAACCAGGTGCTGGCAGTGATCGACGATATCAAGTTCAACGACGATGCATTGAAAACACAATACAAGGCGGAAATGAAATTCATTCGCGCTTTCATGTATTTTAACCTTGTAAGGGAGTTCGGTGGCGTACCCGTGGTGACCACCGTATTGAATGGTGCAGAGGAGGTAAAAGCATTGAGTATAAGGCAAAGCCGGGAAGCGGTGTATACGCAGATCATAGCAGATCTCAAAGATGCGGCAGGAAGTAATCTGCCCGCGGTACAAACGATAGACAATAAGGGCCGGGTGTCGATGCAGGCGGTCAACGCATTGCTGGGCCAGGCCTACCTCACAATGGCGGCATCGGGTGTGGATGAAGCGAATAAGGCGGCTAATCTCAACAATGCGAAAACGTATTTGGAGGCCTGTTACAATCAGCGTGGCTTTGCCAGTCTTTCCGATATACCCTATGCCGATGTGTTCAATGTTGCGAAGAAAGGTACATGCCCGGAGATCATCTGGCAGATCGTGTACAAGCAAGGCGACGCAAATTATAGCTCTTCAATGGCAAGATCGAACCAGGCGAAAGGCGAGACGGTCAATTCACTGGCTGTTTCTACCGGTGCAGGTGGCGCTTTTACGCTGGACCTGTTAAAGGAATTCGAGGCGGGCGATGCCAGGACCAATTTTTCCATCAAGTACGCAGCGAACACCTCCGTACAGGCTTATTTCATTACCAAGTTCAGGGATGCGAGTCCAACAGCTGGTACACTGGGATACGGCGGTAATGATTTTATTATTATGCGTTATGCGGATGTGATCCTGAACCTGGCGGAACTGTACCTGTACTTAAATGACAACGCCAATGCAATAAAGTATTTGAATATGACGCGTGACCGCGCAGGTATGCCTTCCTATGAGTTGATGCAAACCGATCCAGCATATACGGGGAAATATCCGACCCTTAAGTTGGCGATCCTTCACGAAAGAAGGGTAGAGCTGGCTTTCGAACATCATCGCTGGCATGATCTTGTTCGTTTCTTTAAACCAGATGAACTGGTTGCCTATATCCGCGGCAAAAGCCAGGCAGACTTTAATAATTCACCTCTGACGAATTGTACTGCCAAAGATTATTATTTCCCCATTCCGCAAAACGAAACAAAGATCGACCCGGAAAAAATGTACCAAAACCCCGGTTATTGATCCTTGTCCATTCAATAAATAATACATGCAACGAAATCACTTTATCATTTTTATTCTTGCCCTTTCAATCGGCAATGCGGCCATTGCACAGGCGAGCAAGGACACCAAACAGGTCCATACGCTGGTGGTGTTCTTCGATGGGTTGCGCCCAGACTATATCACCGAAGCGACGATGCCGAATCTATATGCATTTAGCAAGCGTGCCTGTTACGGAATGCAGCATCATAGCGTATACCCGACAGTAACGCGCGTGAATTCGGCCTCTCTTTCCACGGGCAGTTACCCGGCAACGCATGGGCTGATGAATAACTCCGTGTATTTCCCCGAGATCGACAAGACGCATGCGCTGAATACGGCCGAGTCGGCGGATCTCGACAGGATAACCGCGGCAACAAAGGGACATTTGCTAACGACGGTGACGTTGGGCGAACTACTGAAAAGCGCGGGCTACGGAATGATGGTGTTCAGCTCAGGTACTTCGGGCCAGGCTTTACTACAGAATCATACGGTAAGCGGCGGAGCTGTAGTCAACACGACCCTCATATTGCCGGCCAGTTTACGTCCCACACTGGAAAAGGAAATTGGCCCGGTGCCTCCCATTGCGAAGCCGAATGCAGCCCAACACAAATGGATAACGGATGCGTTGATAAAATATGGCCTGGTCTCAACGGGACCACTGGTCAGCACGATCTGGTTCTCCGATCCGGATGCAACGGAGCATGAAGACGGGGTAGGCGTTCCATCAACAATGGCGGCTATCCGGTCAGTGGATGAACAATTCGGGCGCATCCTTGCGCACCTGAAACAAACGGGCCTCGACAAGGATTTTAATATCATCGTGTCCGCCGATCACGGCTTTATTTCTCATAATGGCCAGACATTTGACAACGTACAGGAATTATTGATCAAGGCGGGAATAAAAAAGAGTAAGGAAAGTGATGATGTTTCATTCATAGGCGGTGGTATCTATGTGAAGGATCATGATACTTCGCTGATCCGGAGAGTAGTGGGTGTATTGCAATCGCGCGAGGGTACTGGCGGCATTTTTACCAGAAGCGCTTCGCCCGGCAGTGAATTTGGATTTGTAGCGGGCACAGTATCATTGACCACCCTGCACCTGGATCACCCGGATCGCGCGGCAGACATCATCGTTTCGGGGCAGTGGGACGATAGTAAGGATAAGATGGGATATCCCGGAAATGCATTTAGCAGGGGAGTGGCCGGTCATGGCGGGTTCAGTTCTTACGAGGTACACATTGCATTGCTCGCTGCGGGGCCAAGTTT
>DATHKS010000524.1:0-4639 GCA_035488975.1 Chitinophagaceae bacterium
TCATACATGCGGTGTTGCGGCCGTTCACTGTGAATAGTGGCGCCGTAAAGTTGTCTCGAGAGACCGACGGCAAAATCGCAGATGTCGATCATCTCCTGTACTTCTCCAAGTCCTTCCTGCAGGCTCTTACCCATTTCATAGGAGACCAATTTCCCAAGTGGCTCCTTGTATTCGCGTAGTGCCTCGCCTATCTGACGAACGATCTCGCCACGCTTCGGAGCAGGCCAGGTCTTCCATACCTCAAATGCCTTTTGGGCGGTGGAAATAACCGTCTCGTAGCTTTCTTTGTTTGTGGTGCTCACTGCGCCGATCAATTCACCATCCACAGGCGAATAAGAAGATATCATTTCACCGGAGCTGGTCAACCATTGCTGCCCGGTGCTGACGCCGGAGTTAGTTTCCAGGACATGTAAGGTCTTGAGAAAATCCATATGCTAGGCTTTAAGAAAAATGAAATGCAAAGGTGTGGGATTTTGCTGACTTGCCGGTGGGAAGGAATTGGGGATTTGGAATTAGAAACCTGGCTGCCGGTAGGCAAGTTGGGCTGACAGTTGAAGAGGCTTCGTTGTATTTCTTTGTGATCTTTGTATAAACCTTTGTGCCCTTTGTGGTAAAGTATCAACCACAAAGGGCACAAAGGAATACAGCACAAAGAACACGGGGAAAGTACTCATAAGGACCAATTCCCAATTCCTTCAAAAACCTTTAACGAACGAAGCAAAAACATACTTGGTCCAGAAATGCTGTTCCCGCATCAGCTCCGCCATACTCCGTGGCCGCTCCGGTCGCCTTCCCACGTTGTTGAAGCCAACGGCGCCGGGGTTGTTCCGTTCGTGTTGAAATCCCTCGGGATTGCCACGTGTATTGACGCCCGGCCGGTCCGATATCTGCGTGCGGTCAAATCCATTTACCTTCCAACCCACGAAGATCTCCTTCTTGTCGAGAGCCGCATTCTCGCCCAGCAGGCGAAGCGGCACGAGGTACTCGATATGCATCTGGTCGTCGGCATCCCACTTGAATTGTATATTGACGCCTCCCGGCATTTTTATTCCCTGTTCATCATTGCCGCCACCTTCCATTCCGAATACCTTGCAGGCGGTAAGTCCGAGCGACATGATACTGCGCATTGTCTTCTTATCCATTTCCTTCTTCGGGGATTCTTTCTTCGGCTCCTCGCCATTGGCAGGAGGAGCTACAGGAGAAGGGTAGGAGCTCGAGATGAAATTATTCACTTCGCCCTTGATGGGAAATTCGATTCCGCGGCCTTCTTTCTTCTTTCCTTTGAGATCGATATAAAACATCATCCCATTCCTCATCAGCTTCGATTGCATGGAGTAATCGGGTATCGTCAGCGCGATATAAAAATTCTTATCGTCGTTGTCTACCGCAAGAAATATCGTTGTGTCCTCGTCCGGCTGGAACTTACTTTGCGGCCATTCGCCTACGGCCCCGTCGAGAACATGCACAATATGCGTGGTATCACCGGAAGTCAGGGGATTTGATGACGATGCAGGAGAAGAATATTCCATGAAAAAACAAAACAAAGCCGCTGCGGCGCAGGATACGATATTCATTACCTCTGATTGATGTTTGGGATTTGACGGTGAAAGGTAGGTCTAAACTGCTCAGTATTGTTCATTTTCATTCGGAAAATCCCGGCTTTTAACATCTTTTATATATTGCTGGATGGCGCCGGTCACCTGCTCGTTCATGTTGAGATATTGGCGGAGAAACCGGGGTTTGAATTCGGTATTGATGCCAAGCAGATCGTGCATGACGAGAACCTGCCCGTCGCAATCATTTCCCGCGCCAATGCCGATGGTAGGAATAGTAAGACTTTTCGTGACTTCCTTTGCCAGCGCCGCGGGTATCTTCTCCAGTACGATGGCGAATGCGCCGGCTTCCTGGAGAAGCAGGGCATCCTTCCGCAGTTTATCTGCTTCCGTCTCTTCCGTAGCACGCACAACGTATGTTCCGAATTTATTGATCGATTGAGGAGTGAGTCCCAAATGGCCCATCACGGGTATTCCTGCGCTTACTATCTTCTTTACGGAGTCGATCACTTCCTCACCACCTTCCAGCTTCACGGTGTGACCGCCGCTTTCCTTCATGATCCGTATGGCAGAGGCAAGCGCTATCTCCGAGTTTGATTGATAGGAGCCGAAGGGTATATCGATCACCACCAGGCATCTCTCACGGGCGCGCACTACGCTTTGCGCGTGATAGATCATCTGGTCGAGGGTAATAGGAAGGGTAGTGATATGTCCCGCCATCAGATTACTTGCACTGTCGCCCACCAGTATGATATCGATACCCGCCGCATCGAAGATCTTCGCAAAGGAATAATCATAAGCCGTGATCATGGAGATCTTTTCCCCGGCTGCCTTCATCTTCTGTATCGTGTTGGTGGTTACTTTCTTTGCTTCCTTGGTGATAGACATGTTGCGGTTTTATGTAAAGATGGGAAAGATTGCGCTATTAACGTTTCCGGGGGCAGGTTCAAATTTCGACTTCCTTCAACCTGACCTCTTCGTAGAGGCTCTGGATCAATCCGTCGGCCAGGCCGATCTTGGGTACGAAGATCTCCTGTGCATCGGCCCAGCGCATGGTATTGATATAAATGAGCAGCGCCGGCACGATCACATCGGCACGGTCTTCACGCAGCTTGTGCAGCGACATGCGTTGCTGGAGCGAAAGGTTACTGAATTCCTTGTAGTAGTCCCGGAGCAATTCGAGCTGCAGCGGCTTTCCCTCTTTGCGCTTGGAGAAAGAGAATATCTTGTTGATATTACCGCCCGAACCGATCGCCGTTACATGATGGTATCCCTTCGTTTTGGTCTTGATGAATTCCTTCATCAGGTCCCAGGTCCTTTCCTCCACCTGGTTCTTCAACAGGCGAATGGTGCCAATGTTGAAGGACTCCTTGAAGATCAGTTTCCCGTCGCTGAAGAAGGTCAGCTCCGTGCTGCCGCCTCCCACATCGATATATAAATAGGATTCGTCGGTGGCCATATTCTCCGCCACATGGTTCTCGTAGATGAATGAGGCCTCTTCCTGGCCGCTGATGACCTTTATCTGGATGCCGGTCTCATTCAATACTTTTCTTATGATCTCATCTGCGTTGATGGCATCGCGCATGGCCGAGGTAGCACAGGCCTTGAGGTGCTTCACATCATACACATCCAATAAAAGTTTGTAGGATTTGATTGTCTTGATCACCTTATCCGCTTTGGAAGGGGATATCTCGCCCTTATCGAATACATCGAAGCCCAGCCGGAGAGGCACGCGTACGAGCGCCATCTTGATGAACTCGGCCTTCGCCTGCGGCGCCGAGATCACATCACTTATCAATAGTCTTGCTGCATTGCTCCCGATATCAATAGCTCCCAGTCTCAATGTTGGTCAGTGTTTTTTTGTACAGATAATTATACATCTCCACCTGAGAACGGATCTTCTTTCCGCCCTTCTTCACATAGGCATTGCTTAGCTCGTTGTTCAACAATCTCGCCTTCACATTGTCCTGCAATTGTATATCCAGCAGGTCCTTCATCTCCCGTTTTATATCTTCATCCCACACCGGACAGGTCACCTCCACACGATGCTCCAGGTTGCGCAGCATCCAATCGGCCGAAGATAAATAAACTTTCTCTTTGCCACGATTATGAAATACCCACACCCGTCCATGTTCGAGGTATTCATCTACGATGCTGATGGCTTTTATGGGATGACGGAATTTCTTACTCTCGGATAGCATGCAGAATATTCCTCTCACGATCAATTGCACAACCACTCCCTCTCGCGCAGCCTCATTCAATTTGCCGATCATTCCCTCATCCGAGATCGAATTCATCTTTAGCGTGATGCCCGCGGGTTTCTTCTTCTTCGCCTGCTTGATCTCCTCATCTATCAGCCGGTATATTTCTTTCCTGATGATATGCGGGCTCGGAATAATAGTAGTACAGTTCTTCAGCGAATGACTGTCCGAGCGATGGTGCTCGAGGTAATTGAAGATGCGGCTGACATCCGTCATGATCCGCGCATTGGATGTAAGCAGGCAGTGATCGGCATACACCTTCGCCGTCCGCTCATTCATGTTCCCGGTACTCACGAAACCATAGAGCACATTGCGTTCCCTGACCCTCTTCTTGATCATACAGATCTTCCCATGCACTTTCATGTTCGGCATACCCACCAGTACCTTGGCGCCTTCTTCCTCCAGGCGGGCCTTCCACTCCAGGTTAGCTTCCTCGTCGAAGCGGGCGCTTAGCTCCAGCATCACCACCACATCCTTTCCGTTCCTCGCCGCATTGATCAATGCATTGATGATCTTCGATTGTGACGCAAGCCGGTAACAAGTGATCTTTATCGTACTCACACCGGGATCTATTGCGGCCTCCCGGATAATATCGATGAGCGGTGTAAACGAATGATAGGGAAAATGAAGCATTATGTCTTTCTCCATCACTACATCGGACACCTGGCGTTCCGTCAGCTTCGGATGATCGAAGGGCTTCTTGCGTGGCCGCTTCACCTTGAATACCTGGTCGGGGAAATCCATGAAGTGCCTGAAATTATGAATGCGTCCCCCGGGGATAAGATTGTCCTTCTTTGAAAGATTGAGCCGGAGCGTGAGATATTC
>DATHKS010000525.1:0-4164 GCA_035488975.1 Chitinophagaceae bacterium
TGTTTCATCAGAGCAGCTGTCAACCGGTTTAATATGGATATAAGTTCTTTGCGTTGCGGATGATTGGCAGGAAAATAATCCAGTACATCCACGAGCGCCGTCGCATACCAACCCATCGCTCTCGCCCAAACGAGCGGTGAGGTGCCCGTCGATTTATTGGCCCATGCCTGTTGTTTGCTTTCGTCCCATGCGTGGAATAATAACCCTGTCCTGGGATCGCGCGTATGCTTTTCTATAAGGATGAATTGCCTCGCGATATCGTCAAATGCCGTATCCTCATGAAAGAGCTGCGCATACTCGCAATAGAATGGCTGTGCCATATACAATCCATCGAGCCAGACCTGCGATGGATAAATGAGTTTATGCCAGAAACTTCCTTCGCTTGTCCTCGGCTGCGTCCGCAGTTGCTCCCTGAGGAGCTTTGCCGCTTTCAGGTATTTCTCTTTACCCGATGACTGGTACAGCAGGAGAAGCAATCGCCCATTATTGACATTATCGATATTAAAATCACCGGGCTTATAGGTTTTGATGGTG
The DNA here is from genome assembly GCA_035488975.1 of Chitinophagaceae bacterium. Classification (GTDB taxonomy): domain Bacteria; phylum Bacteroidota; class Bacteroidia; order Chitinophagales; family Chitinophagaceae; genus DATHKS01. The sequence goes on from DATHKS010000525.1 coordinate 535, forward strand.
CCATCCTCGTTGACGAAGCGATCCATCTGCTGCTGGATATAGCGATAATATTTCCCATCCCCTGTATTTTGCCAGACACCTTCTATGCCTTTTAGGACCACGCCCATATCATACGTCCACTTCGAGGCCTTCCCATCGAGTGAGAAGGAATCGCTCCATGTATGCATGATGGTCTCTGCCAACTGGCGGCTTAATGGGTGCTGTGCAGTGGCCTGCAGGCAAACGAAAAGGAACGAGATGATAGTTATTTTCTTCATTTATTGTCTATAAAACAGCTTATCCTATTGATCAAAGTATATTCATCTTTACCGATGTGGCGGCAGCACCGGCCTCCAGTTTAAGTTTATCCTTCGCCTTAGCAGCGTCTGAACTGCTTGCGCTGATTTCCTTCACCCTGTCGCCGCTAACCCGCATGAACAACTCTGCACCCGGAGCATAGCTTATTTTTTCAAGCCTGATACCATCGCTTTGCACGATATCGATCAGGGGAGCGGAGTCAGTGGTGATGAGTTTAATATTTCTGAAAACGACGCCGCTGGCTTCCTGGATATCGAGGCCCTTCTTTGTCTGGAAGACCATATTCTCGAGCACGATGTTGGAGACATGCATCTCTGGAAGGCCGCGCATGAAGACTGCCTTCTCCGCTCCATTGCAATATACATTGCTGATGTAAAAGTTGCGGAATACCGGCGTTGTCTCATCTACCTTCTTCATTTCAACTGGGGGCAATTCCCTCTTCTCTCCGGCGAGTGGCACGGGATCCTTCGCCATATAATACATATCGAAGAGGATCGCTTCACCCGGGATATCTTTCATGTGAATATCGTTGATGAAAATATTTTCGACGATGCCGCCACGCCCGCGGTTGGTCTTGAAGCGGAGTCCGATATCAGCACCGATAAAACTGCAATTGCTAACATAAATATTCCGTGCGCCGCCGCTCATCTCGCTGCCGATCACGAACCCGCCATGAGATGAATAGACGGTACATCCACGGATGATCACATTCTCCGTTGGCATGGCGCGCTTCCGGCCCTCTTCATCGCGGCCGCTCTTGATACAAAGCGCATCGTCGCCCACATCGAAGATTGAATTCTCCACGAGCACATTCTTACAACTTTCAATATCGATGCCGTCTCCGTTCTGTGCATACCAGGGGTTCTTTACCCTTACGTTGCGCACGGTCAGTTGTTCAGACATCAATGGATGGATACACCAGGCCGGTGAATTTTGAAAGGTGATTCCTTCCAACAGGATATTCTTGCAATGAGTAAGCAACACCAGGTTGGGGCGGAGGAAATCCTTTATGCTGTCATAGAAAGCAGAATCCTTGCCGGGTGCGATCACACCGGGATTCACCATCTGCGAACCTTTCAATGTCTTTTCTCCGGGGTACCAGGTCTTGCTGTCTGCGCTTACTATGCCTCCCGAGGAGACCAGTTTCTTCCATTGGGATTCCGTGAGCTTTTCCTTCTTCACCATCCGCCAGGCATCGCCATTCCCATCGATGATGCCGTTGCCGGTAATGCCGATATTGGATGCATCGGTGGCGGAAAGCGGGGATTGATTCCGCATCTGCATCAACCCCTCCCAGTTTGCCCTGATGAGCGGGTATTGAGAAAAGTCTTTCGTAAATAAAAGGACCGCACCTTGCGCGAGATGGAGATTGATATTACTTCGCAGGACTACAGGACCGGTGAGCCAGAGCCCGGACGGAATGAGAACAACACCCCCTCCTTTTTTATTCAATGCGGTGATGGCTTCATTGATGCTTTTCGTGTTGAGTGTATAGCCATCCGGAATGGCACCATGGCGTACGATGGAAAGGGTATCTTTCTTAAAAGAGGGCTGTGTAATGACCGGTAATTTACGGCCGGGTTGAGCGGTGGCCGAAAAGAAAATCAAGACAGCAAAAAGTGTATGAATGAATTCTTTCATTATGACAAATAGATCGTTACCGGCAGGGCGTTCGACTTACAATTTTACCTCCAAAGGCAGTCATTTTCAACCATTTCCGTGTGGTTTATTTACGCAATCGTTGCCGGTAACGATGTCAATCGATCTGGTGATTGACAACCCAATAGCGCTAGCGAACAATTTCAATCCAAAGGCAGTTAAAAGTCAAAATTAAAAATTCAAAATAGCACTCATTCAATTTGAAGCAATCTCTTTGCTCACGAAGTTTATCAACCTATCAACTTGTTTTCCAGGTGAGTTTGGGTCAAAGGAATGGTCGTCCGGACTGCTGGATAGTCAAACTGACAAACTGCTCAGCGCCCTGTCGAGATGCACATAGCCGCCATCCACATGAATGATCTGCCCTGTGGTATGGCTCGAACGATCGCTCAATAGAAAGGCCACCATATTGGCGATCTCTTCTGTTGTTGTCATCCGTTGCCCTAGCGGGATCTTGGCGGTGATCTCCTTCAGTTTAGCCTCGGGATCGGGAAGTGTCCTGATCCATTTCTCATACAACGGAGTGTAGCATTCTGCCACTACCACTGCATTGACACGGAGGCCGTATTTCAACAACTCGACGGCCCATTCCCTTGTGAGCGCATTGCGCCCGCCGTTCGCGGCGGCATACGCGGAAGTATTTCCCTGGCCCGTCTCGGCTGTCTTCGAGGTAATGTTAACGATGGCCCCTTTTGACTTTTTCAACTCCGGCAACGCATGGTGCGCCATGAGGTAATAGTGGACCAGGTTCTTATGAAGACTCGCCATGAAGTCATTATAGTTTCCCTTCTCCAGGCCTATGCCATCGTTCACTCCTGCATTGTTCACCAGTCCGTCTATTCTGCCCCATTGGCTGATCACCTTTTGCACGGCGTATTCACATTGCTCAGGCAACGAAAGTTCCGCGGTCACCTGCGAGGCTTGTCCGCCGGACGCTATGATCGCCTTCACGACCGCCACATTATCCTCCTCACTTCTACCCACGATGATGGGCATGGCGCCTTCCGCTGCAAGTATTTTTGTGATGCCTTCACCGATGCCCTTGGCTCCGCCCGTAACGATGATGAGTTTACCCTTTAGGTTAAGATCCATGTTGAATGAATTGATGATGATAAAGATTTATTTCGCAGTGCCTGTCACACCTGGTAAAAGATTCGTGCATTTCCTCCGAAGATCTTATCTCTGTCCTCCTCTTTGAGATCCTTAAAATATTTTTCCAGGAGACTCTTCCATTGCACGTAGATTCCTGAGAGAAGTATCACAGGCCAATCGCTTCCGAAGAGGAGGCGGTCGATGCCGAATGCCTCCACTACCGTATCGAGATAAGGGTAGAAGTCGGCCACGCTCCATTTCTTCCAGGTGGCTTCCGTGAAGAGACCGGAGAGTTTGCAATAAACATTTGGCGCCTGTGCGATATCGCGGATGCCGGCCTTCCATTCGTCTATTTTCTTTGCAGAGATCTCCGGTTTCCCACAATGGTCCAGTATCAAACGCTGATCCGGAAGGTTGGATGCAAAGTCAATCGCGGCGGGTAACTGGAGCGCATAGATCAATATATCGTATGACTGATCATGCGCATGAAGTGCGCGTACTCCCTGCTGAAATTTCTTATTGCGTAAGAAATCATCGGGCTCGGCCTGAACCACGTGGCGCCATCCCCTGATGACCGGGTAT
>DATHKS010000526.1:0-7112 GCA_035488975.1 Chitinophagaceae bacterium
CATTTTAGCGAAGATGCATTCATACACCTCGACAACAGTAGCGAGGCCGTGATGGCGAACTATCCTCTCTTCTTTGCACTTCACCTGCCGGTATTCTTTGGGTTCCGCTTCCAGGATAATTATTCGGAGCGGAATTCAATCCTCGATCTGCAGGAAGGAATATTTGTGGATACCGCACCGTTACACTCCCAGTTCCTCGGGGATAAACAGGCATTCGTTACCTCACAACTTCTACGGGTGCAGCATCCGGGTGAACTGGAAGATATAAAGCTCCATCATGAATTCCGGCGCCAGCTGCTCCATGCATATGAAAGATATTATGCGTTGCATATCCAGGACTTTGGAACGATGAGGACGTTGCCGGTGTTGAGGGAGATATTGGGAATTTGACAATTTGGTAATTTGGCAATTTGACAATGATCCTTATTCGACACGCCTTCCCCTGTTGTAGCACGCCACATTATTAAATTACCAAATTATCAAATTGCCAAATTAATAAAGGGGTTCCTGAAAACAGGATCCCCTTCTTTTTTTACCAACTGTCTGCTTTCGAGAGCTAGTTTATTTTCTTTTTCTTCTTGAAGTTGAAGTCGCGCGATATAGTGAAGCCCCAACGGAACTCACCCTTTGTCCATGAACTCACGGTCCGCGGTATATACCTGTTCTCGAGTAATTCGGTGGCATTCGTAAAATTCAGGTGAAATGAATGTCCCGCCGTGAGTATCTCCACCCCAACTCCCAAGGCATCGTAGAACCTTATGTCCTGGGTCTTGAAGAGATCGATACTGGATTGACTGCGGAAGGAGTGAGAATAATCTACGATGAGACTAAACACGCCCTTCAATGGCACTCTCAGTCCGCCTCCTATGGCGAAAATCGAATTATCGTCCCCGTCTACTACATAATTCCTGTGTACATAGGTTGGGTTCAATTGAAGACTTAGTTTCCCGAATCTTCTTCCAACGAGCAACTGAAGCGTCTGGCTGTTGCGATCGGAAAAATCGGAGAACGAATTTTCCAGGTTGGGTGTCTTATTGGCCTTCATGGTCGAGATCACATTGTTCGCGAAAATGGCAAGGGAGAATGGGTGCGCCGCATCCTTCGCCTGCTGCATGATCCGGTATTTGATCCCAAGCTCATATTGCTGCTGCACGAGGCTGGCGCCCCTGGCGCGTGCGGCAATAAGGTTGATCTTCTTGCTCAAGCCGTATTGGAATCCTATGCGTACATCGGCAGCATTGTCGAGGCCGAAGAAATTTGTAATTCCTCCATGGTCCCCGCCGATATCCCCGAAATTGTGAGTGACTTTGAATTCGAGCACTCTGCGGGGGACCAATTCAACGGTATTCAGGTTGATGAGCTTGGGCGACGAAAATATCCATACATAATCCGGCTCTGTTGAAGAAGGCGGAGAGGATGATGCCGTATTGGAGAGGGTAGTATCCTGCGAAAACCCAGTCAGACTGGCCAGACAAAAGCTAATTGCCGCGAACATTCTCATAAGTGATCTATTTACGGGATAAAACGGAAAAAGAGTTCGGGTAGTTGCCTAGAGTTAGGAATGAAAGGAGTTTTTACAGAATCTCCTCCTCGTGTATTCCCAGGTTATTGAGATCCGGGGAAAAAGACGAGTGTTTCCCCAAGATTGAACCACGAACAAAGAACAATTTGGCAATTTGAAAATGTGCCAATTGGGCGTGTTAGTCGAAGTTGCATTACTTATAGGCCTTGTGATCCTTGTCTTGTATTCTACTTGTGTCCCTTACGGTTTGCTTTATTTACTTTGTAAACATAAGAGACACAAAGAACAAAAAGGAGCACGAAGGAATACAATAACCACGGAGAACACAAAGGAGGCACAAAGACCACAAGGGAGTTCTAATAGCACGCACCATTGGCACATTGCCAAACCTGCCTGCCGGCAGGCAGGTTATCAAATTGGCTAATTGTACTTGGTGGTTCCTGTATTGGACCAGCCTTGCCAGGCTTCGATTATCTCTTCGGCATGTGCCTTATTTTTCGGCTTCAGGAAGATCTTACGGATGACTCCCTTTTCATCGATGAGAAAAGTTGTCCGGTGGACGCCCATATAATGATTGCCAAACATCTGCTTCTCTCCCCATACGCCATATTTTTCGATGATCTCGCGCGATGTATCGGCAATAAGGATAAAGGGAAGACTATGTGTATCACGGAATTTCTTATGCAGCTTCTGCTCGTCGGGGCTTACGCCTATTACTTCAAATCCCTTCCGTTTCAACAGGGCATAGTTGTCCCGGAGATTACACGCCTGGATTGTGCAGGTCGGCGTCAGGTCCTGGGGATAGAAGTAAAGCACGACCGGCTTTCCACGGAAGTCCGCAAGCGAAATCTTCTTACCCTTATCATCCAGTCCGGTGAATGCCGGGGCCTTCATGCCCTCGGCCAGTGTTGTAGCCATATTGTTGTATTGGGCAGGGATGAGCCTGCATGAAATTATTGGTCCACCTGTTTCAGTCTATTTCTTCTTCTTCTTTACTGTCTTCTTTGCCGCGGTTGTCTTCTTCCCGCTCTTCTTTTTTCCTTTGGCCTTTTTCACCGGGGGCGTGTACGGGTATCTTTTAAACCACCAGCTTTTTTCCGTAATATTTCCCACGATGTCTGTTGCGGTCACCCTCAGCTCATGTACGCCATAGGGGCATCGCTCATCAAAAATATAGATCCATGCACGGCTTTTATCATTGGTAAAACGCAGCCAGTTGCCGTCGAGCTCCGCCCTGAAGCTGCTGACCCCGGAGTTATCTTCCGGAACGAATACTATTCTGTTGGCCGCGCTTAAATTGACCGTGTCTCCCTTCCCGAGTTCATTGATAGTCGGTGGCGTCACATCTGCAGTTGCCTGGAAGGCTCCGAAGTCACCCATTTCAGCAGTGATCCAGTTATTTTGCAGTTTTGCCTTCCTGACGCTGACGCCGTTCCGGTAGAATCTGTTCATCACCAGCCTGTCTTTCCATTCGGAGGGAATGGGTCTATCGGGACGTATCCTTACCGTAAAGGAAGAATGGATAGGGATGGAAGGATCGTTCAGCACATGCTGTGAACTGAGAGTAAAGGTGGAGGACCTGCTGTTGATGCTATAGTCCGCGTACACTGTATCATACAGCGCGATGGCAGGAAGATCCACTTCGAAACCGGCCCATGCCGGCTTGTTCTCCCGGGCAGGAAGCAATGGGATTCCCTCCGGGTGATTGGCCACTGGAAGACCCGGATCGAATCTTACTTTGAATCGGAGGACTGAAAGATTCTGGTAAGCATCCCTCACCTCGATCCGTACTGAATGGATCATTGTATCTGTCAGACTGATCACGCCGTCGGCAGCTGCGGGTTGGTACACGTTGCTCCTGTCGCCCGGCAACCTGGAGAGATGTTGAATAAAGGGCCCGCCTTTATACCTCAGGGGATAATCGATCTGTGCATTGAGATACCGGGTATCATCATAGCCGATGCTATCCAGCCGGAACTTTATCACGGGCGTCTCATCCAGGAAGAGTGACGCGGAATAGATGCCGTCTTCATTGGCGGAACCCGTCATCCTGTCAAAACTCTGGATACCGAAACTGAATTTCCCTGTGCCGGTCTCTATCACGGGCATTTTTGGAAGGATATACCCGGAGTCTGTATTCTTAACGGGGAAAAATCGGGGAGCAGATCTGTAGATGCTCCTGTCACGGTCATACAAGGCTAGCTTGACAATGGATGGCTTTACATTATCAGAAAGTGGAAAACCGAAGAGCAGCAGGTTCAGGCATTTCCCGGATTTCGTATCCCTGATCTCGAAATGCACATGCGGTCCCTGCGACCCGCCCGTGTTCCCGCTGTATGCGATGAAACTTCCCTTCTTCACGGGAAACTGGTCCTTAGTGAACTCAAGTTCCATTGCCCAGGATTCCTGTTTGTACTGTTGGGCCGTCACGTATTGTTCGAGTGCGGGAAAAAATGCATTGAGGTGTCCATAAAGCGTGGACAGCCCATTAGGGTGATTGACTATGATAAAGCGCCCGAAGCTTTGCGGGCGAATACCTGCATAAGCGATATAGCCATCTGCCGCAGCAAATACCGACTGATTTTCCTTTCCATTCGTACGAACGTCCAGTCCCATATGCCAGTGGTTGGGACGAAGCTCGCCCATGTTTGCAACGATGGCGGGTTGAAGATCCGTAGGCCAGCGAAAGTATCCCTTCGGATAATTGGCAGTCTGTGAATGGAGACCCTGAAATTCAAGGAGCGCAAGGAACAAAACGACAATAAATCGGTACATGCGGCAAAAATATCGACTATGCGCTTTACTATGAAACAATAAGCGTCTTAAAACAGGACGGAATGTTTTCGCTCGGGTTGCCGTCGGGGAAATATTAACAATTGAATCATATCGCTGTAATGCCCGTTCCGGTTGAGTTGGATGGATTTAAAACACCCTCTTCGTGGTATTGGTATTTTTGGCACGAAATTTTAGCTTGCAGGGTGAAATTATTTACTTCAAAACGAAAGGCATGAAAAGGTTTATTTCCCGGTCTGTACTCAGCCTTATCATTTTCGCCAGTCTCTTTGTCGGTATTATCAAGGGTCAGAAGGTGCGGCAAAAATGGGTGGCCAAGATGAAGAACAGACAGGTAGAAAAAAGAGTTGTCAGCCAACCGGCGATCGTACTGGATGAGATTGAAATCGCTACTTACCATAGCTGAAATTTCCGTTTACCTCCACGCTACTTTTTTGATATCAACGATGTTGATCAGAAGAGCCGGGACCCGCTACCCGCTTACCTTTGCGGGGATATGAGCCCTTTGCTTCGCGGGATTTGACAAAAACTTCTCCCATCACTTTTCCGGAACCGCCCGATTCCCTTACTTTTGCGCAATTTGTATTTCCATCCCGGTCTTAAATACCGGGGCCAATCTCAATCAAAAAATGCCAAAAGATATCTCTATTAAGTCGGTCCTGATCATCGGTTCAGGGCCTATCATTATTGGACAGGCTTGTGAATTCGATTACTCCGGAACACAGGCAGCCCGTAGCCTGCGCGAGGAGGGTGTGAAGGTCTTTCTTATCAATAGTAACCCGGCCACCATCATGACAGACCCGATGATGGCGGATAAAGTGTACCTGCTGCCCCTTACGGTTGAAAGCATCGAACAGATCCTGGAAGAAAATGATATAGATGCCGTCCTGCCTACCATGGGTGGACAGACAGCACTGAACCTTGCAAAGGAGGCTGAAGACCTCGGCATCTGGGAAAAGTACAAGGTAAGGCTCATAGGTGTCGACATCAAAGCGATCGACAAGGCGGAGGACAGGGAAAAATTCAGGCAGTGGATGATCCAGCTCGGTGTGCCGGTGGCGCCAGCCAAAACGGCCAATTCCTTCCTCGAAGGCAAGGAGTTTGCGCAGGAGATAGGTTTCCCGCTTGTGATACGCCCATCATTTACGCTTGGCGGGACCGGCGGTGGTTTCGTTCATGATAAGAACGACCTCGACGAGGCATTGAACAGGGGGCTACAGGCCTCCCCGATCCATGAAGTATTAGTAGAGAGAGCGGTATTGGGCTGGAAGGAATTCGAGCTCGAGCTATTGCGCGATAAGGCAGATAATGTGTGTATCATTTGTACGGTCGAGAATTTCGATCCCATGGGAATTCACACGGGTGATTCCATAACTGTGGCCCCGGCCATGACGCTTAGCGACACAGCCATGCAGCTGATGCGAAATACAGCTATCATGATGATGCGTGACCTGGGCAATTTCGCGGGAGGCTGTAATGTACAATTCTCACTCAATCCCGATACGGAAGAGATCATCGCCATCGAGATCAATCCGAGGGTAAGCCGATCTTCGGCACTTGCGTCCAAGGCAACAGGCTATCCCATTGCCAAGATCGCAGCGAAGCTTGCGATAGGATATAATCTCGATGAACTGCAGAACCAGATCACGAAGACCACCTCAGCCTATTTCGAACCTGCGCTCGACTACGTCGTAGTGAAGATCCCGAGGTGGAACTTCGATAAGTTCAAGGGGGCAAACGATACACTGGGTCTCCAGATGAAGAGCGTGGGCGAGGTAATGGCGATAGGAAGGAGCTTCACGGAAGCCATCCAGAAGGCCTGCCAGAGCCTGGAGAATAATGCCGTTGGGCTTGGGTATTACGGCAAGAGCCTCATGCACGCGGACGACCTGCTCGAGTACATAAAGGTGCCGAAGTGGGATCGCATTTTCCGGATCAAGGATGCATTGATGGCGGGGATCTCGGTCGGAACGATCTCCAAGGCTACCAACGGCATCGACCGGTGGTTCCTTTACGAGATACAGAAGATCTGCAATATTGAAAAAGAGATAGCGAAATATGACCTTGACACCCTGCCCCTGGCCTTGTTGAGAGAGGCGAAGGTCAATGGATTCAGTGACGAACAGATCAGCCGGATCACACAACACGGCGATGAAGAGGATGTCTATAATAAAAGAAGAGCGGCAGGAATAAGACGCGTGTATAAGATGGTGGACACCTGCGCCGCAGAGTTCGAGGCGAAGACCCCCTATTTCTATTCGACCTTCGAAGAGGGAAATGAGAACGAGAGCAAGATATCCGATAAGAAGAAAGTGGTCGTGCTCGGCTCGGGTCCCAACCGCATCGGGCAGGGAATAGAATTCGATTATTGCTGTGTGCATGGACTTCTGGCCATCAAGGAGGCGGGATACGAGGCGATCATGGTGAATTGTAACCCCGAAACGGTTTCTACGGATTTCGATATTGCCGACAAGCTTTACTTCGAGCCTGTTTATTGGGAACATCTCTGGGAGATCATCGAACATGAACAACCGGAGGGCGTGATCGTTCAGCTGGGCGGACAAACGGCCCTGAAGCTCGCCGAGAAATTACACGCAAAGGGAATAAAGATCATTGGAACCTCTTACGACAGCATGGACATTGCAGAGGATCGTGGCCGCTTTAGCGACCTGTTGAAGGAACTCGAGATCCCCTACCCGGACTATGGAACCGCCTTTGATGTGGATGAGGCTGTAATAGTAGCAAATAAGGTAGGATATCCCGTATTGGTCCGGCCTTCCTATGTACTGGGCGGCCA
>DATHKS010000527.1:0-4224 GCA_035488975.1 Chitinophagaceae bacterium
CGATCGTTTCGTTTAATAAGATGATGAAAGTGGCATTGGGTGCCGCCGCGGAACTGGAAAAAGAAGGCGTGAATGCAGAGGTGATAGACCTGCGAACCATCCGTCCGCTCGACTGGAAGACGATCCTGGAGAGCGTTAAGAAGACCAATCGCCTGGTGATCGTGGAGGAACAATGGCCGTTCGCCTCGATATCGTCCGAGATAACGTACCAGATACAGAAGGAAGGATTCGATTATCTCGATGCGCCGATCCGCCGTATCACGGCCGCCGATGCGCCGCTGCACTATGCTCCCAATCTAGTTGCTGCCGCATTGCCGGATGTTCCGCGCACTGTAAAACTTGTCAAGGAAGTGATGTACGCAAGGAAGTAATCTGAAGGATATCCACATAGGTGAATAAAGCCGCTCATTTCAATGGAGCGGCTTTATTTTTAAATAGGTAGATCGTAAAAATACTCTTAATATATTTTTGAGAAAGCATGCAACGTTTTGCGGGTAAATATGCATCTTTGTATTGGTTTTTCATAGGATATTGGATTTTAAAAACGAGGCTGGATTTCTATCCGGCCTCTTATTATTTTAGGCCTCCCCGGCCAATACCGTGAACCTGCCTGCCGGCAGGCAGGTCGTGAATCGTGAGTCGTCAATCGTGAATGGCGGCAGTCTCAAAATTGCTTAAATCAGTTGAGGTCTTGCCAATGCCGTCGGGATCTTTAGAGAAAATACCAAAGTCGGAGACTATTCACGATTGACGACTCACGATTCACGTCATTCACGATTGCGACTCCCGATTCACGTTATTCATTTACTTTTGCGCCTAAATCTGATCTAAATGGCCGATATATTGATTATTGATGATGAGAAAGCGATCCGGAAGACATTGATGGAGATACTCTCGTTTGAAGGCTACAAACTGGATGAGGCATCGGATGGGGAAGAGGGATTGAAAAAATTCAAGGAGAAGACCTACGACGTTGTGCTTTGCGATATAAAGATGCCCAAGCTGGATGGCCTGGAATTCCTTCAGAAGGCCGGCGAAACCAATCCGGATACGCCGATCATCATGATCTCGGGGCATGGTAATATCGAAACTGCCGTGGAGGCTGTCAAGAAGGGAGCATATGATTTCATCTCCAAGCCGCCGGATCTCAACAGGCTGCTCATCACCATCCGCAATGCGATGGAGAAGACAAGCCTCGTGGCGGAAACCAAGATATTAAAGAGAAAGGTAAGCCGTGTGCAGGAAATGATCGGCGCATCGGCACCCATACAGAAGATAAGGGATACGATCGAGAAGGTGGCGCCTACCGAGGCGCGTATACTCATCACCGGAGAAAACGGGGTGGGTAAGGAGCTCGTCGCGCGCTGGATCCATGAAAAGAGCAATCGCAATACCGGCCCGCTGGTAGAGGTCAATTGCGCCGCCATTCCCACCGAGTTGATCGAAAGCGAACTGTTCGGTCACGAAAAAGGATCGTTCACCTCCGCTATCAAGCAACGCATCGGCAAGTTCGAACAAGCCAATGGCGGAACATTATTCCTGGATGAGATCGGCGACATGAGCCTAAGCGCCCAGGCCAAGGTGCTGCGTGCACTGCAGGAGGGAAAGATCACCCGCGTAGGTGCGGACAAGGACATCAATGTGGATGTGAGAGTGATCGCCGCGACCAACAAGGATCTGTTGAAAGAGGTGGATGAGAAATCGTTCCGTCTCGATCTCTATCACCGCCTCAGTGTCATTCTCATTCATGTGCCCTCCCTCAATGAGCGCAGGGATGATATACATGTGCTGGTCGACCAATTTCTCGAAGACATTTGTACCGACTACGGCATTGCCAAGAAGACGATCGACGACGAGGCCATCAAATTACTCCAGGAATATGACTGGACGGGTAATATCCGTGAGCTGAGGAATGTGGTCGAACGCCTGGTCATCCTGTCCGCGAAGGCGATCACTGGAGAGGATGTGAGGAGTTATGTGATGCCGCGATAAGCGCAATTTGCCTTTCATCCGCTTTAGCAAAACTTTGAGTAAAAGGATTTTCAAAAGGGGAATATTATAATATTTTTGTCCGCTAACTTAAACGCAGGCTCATGCCTTTACAACAATTACTGATCATTTATCTCATTGGTACGCTGCTTGTCTTTTTACCATCGTTCGGTCTTGCAAAGCTATTTGTGAAGGCAGGGCAACCGGCATGGAAGGCATACGTTCCCTTTTATAATACCTGGGTGATGCAGGAGCTTAGCCAGCGGCCAAAGCATTGGGTGTTCTGGCAGTTCATTCCCGTCGTCGGATGGTTCATCACGCCCGGCATCTTCATCGAATTTGCAAAGGTGTTTGGAAAATTTTCATTCGGGCAACATACTGCGGCCTCCCTGCTTGCTCCTTTCTATTTCCCCTGGCTTGCCATGCAGAAGGATACCAAGTTCATCGGCGCCGTTGCCGCCAGCAAGCACAAGAAGCCAAGCTGGAGGGAATGGGTAGATGCGGGGATATTTGCCGTGGTTGCAGCTACACTGATCCGCACTTTTATATTCGAGGCCTATACGATCCCGTCGGGCTCCATGGAAAAGACATTGCTGGTAAAGGACTTCTTATTCGTCAGCAAGCTCAGCTACGGACCGCGTATACCGAATACGCCGCTTTCTGTGCCATTCGTTCATAACTACCTGCCCGTTACGGATGGTATTTCCTATTCGCAACTCATCAAGCTGCCTTACATCAGGTGGTTCGCTTCTTCGCCGAAGAGGGGAGATGTAGTGGTGTTCAATTTCCCGGCAGGAGATACGGTGATACATAAGACAGACTTCGAATCGTACAATACGTACTACGACATAAAGCGAAGAGCCGCGCTGGGCTCGCAGGACGACCGCATGATCCTCGCCGATCCTACCAATTACCCGATCGTGGTTCACCCGCCCGATAAGACGGACAACTACATCAAGCGGTGCGTGGGTGTATCGGGAGAGACAATATTGATAAGAGATGACGTTGTGTTCATCGACGGAAAGGAACAACCCGTTCCGCCGCAATCCGAGATCAGGTATACGGTCACAGTGACTGCACCAACCCTGGATGAGGATGTGATGAAGAATGAATATAATCTTGACCTCGAAAAATCCGACTATTCTTCAACGGGCAAACCCAATGAATACGTGATGCTGCTCACCGAGGCCGGTAAGGAAAAGATGCAGAAGAATGGGTTGATAAAATCGATCACGCCGGTGACGGAGGCGCTCAATTCAAATATTGAGAGTGTATTTCCCTATGATACCCTTGCCGTTCACCGCGCCTGGAGCCGGGATAATTTCGGACCGGTCTGGATTCCCAAGAAAGGTGCTGCGCTGCAGCTCACCGCCGAGAACTATTCGTTGTACGAGCGCGCCATCCGCGTGTATGAGCACAATCAATTCGAAGAGAGGGGAGGCAAGTTCGTTCTGAATGGAAAGGAAGTTACCCAATATGTATTCAAGATGGATTACTACTGGATGATGGGTGACAACCGCCAGGGCTCACAGGATAGCCGTTTCTGGGGTTTCGTTCCGGAAGACAGGATCGTGGGTAAGGCCTGGATGATATGGTTCAGTTGGGAAGGCGGACCGAGGTGGAGGAGGTTTTTTAATATTGTGAAGTGATTCCGCTGAATGAGTGATGCGAGCAGGTAGTCGTGAAACGTGAGTCGTCAATCGTGAATACAACACTCCGTTATCACGATATTCGAATCGATTAGAGTGCTCTATTCACGATTGACGTCTCACGAATAAGAATAGTATGCAGAATAAATTGGAATTTAGTTATGAGTTATTTGATGATATCAGCGAATTAACGGCTGAGGATGCATCGTTGCTAAAAAGCGCACGGCAGGTGACGCGTTCGGCCTATGCACCTTATTCCAAATTTTTCGTGGGTGCGGTAGCGCGTTTGGCGAATGGTGAAACTATAGCGGGCACCAACCAGGAGAATGCTTCTTATCCCGTTGGTATCTGTGCAGAAAGGGTCTTATTAGGTAATGCAGCTACTTAATATCCCAATATCGGCATCGACACTATGGCGATAAGCTACGATAGCGATACGGTGAAGAGCGATCATCCCATCTCACCTTGCGGCATGTGCCGGCAGGCATTATTAGAATATGAGACACGTTTAAGCCAACCCATCCGTCTCATCCTCTCCGGGCAGCAAGGGAAAATAATCATTATAAAGGCAGCTGGGAGCTTGTTA
>DATHKS010000528.1:0-11798 GCA_035488975.1 Chitinophagaceae bacterium
CAGGCGATGAAGTGGTAGCGGCGCGACAAGACTATCCCAACATGGTGAATGCCTATAAGCAACGCGAACTCCGCGACGGGATCAAGGTGAACTGGATCAATCTCGAGCTGCCGAGCGAGGACGAGGACTATCTTGTATCGCAATACGTGAAGGCCTTCACGTCAAAGACCAAATTGGTGCATATCACGCATATCATCAACTGGAACGGGCAGATCATGCCGGTCAAAAAGATCGCGAAGGAGGCGCACAAACGCGGCATAGAAGTGATAGTAGACGGCGCGCATAGTTTCGCGCATTTCGAATTCACTATTCCCGACCTCGATGCAGACTACTTTGCTTCGAGCCTGCATAAATGGTTGTATGCGCCAATAGGAAGCGGCATGTTGTATGTGAGAAAGGAGAAGATAAAGAAGATCTTCCCGCTGTTCGCTACTTCAGACGATCCCCTGAAGGACGATATCAGGAAATTCGAAAATTTAGGCACCCGTCCCTTCTTCATCGAACAGGCGATCGGTAAGGCGATCGAATTCCACGACATGATCGGCATACAACGCAAACAGCAGCGCCTGCACTATCTCAAGAATTACTGGATGGAGAAAGTAAAATCCGTTCCCAGGGTCAGGCTCAACACTTCAATGGATCCGGCCTGGGGCTGCGCTATCGGAAGCGTGGCCATCGAGGGGAAGAAGCCCGGTGAACTGGATAGCTTCCTGTTTACGAACTATAAGATCCATGCGGTGGGTATCGATTGGGAAAACATTCATGGTGTCAGGATAACCCCCAACGTTTATACAACAATTGAGAACCTGGATGTGTTAGTAGAGGGCATAAAGGCATTTGCCAAAGGCTAGGATATATTTCAAACTCAAGTATTCATTTGTCCACACCAACCAATCGCAAGATCACGCTACTACAGGCGACTGCCATCAATATGATTGATATGGTAGGCATCGGCCCCTTCGTCGTCATTCCTCTCGTCATCGGTTATTTCAACACGTCACTTTTCTTCTGGGCCTGGATACTCGGCGCCTTTACCGCCTTTGCCGATGGGATGGTATGGAGTGAACTCGGTGCGAAATACCCATTGGCCGGCGGCACCTATAACTTTCACCGGGTGGCATTCGGAGAAAAGGGAGGAAAGATGATGAGTTTCCTTTTCGTGTGGCAGACCTGCATCCAGGCGCCATTGGTCCTTGCTTCCGGCGCCATTGGCTTTGCCCAATACCTTCAATACCTGGTGCCGTTGAATTATTATGGACAGAAGGCCGTCTCCGTTTCCGTGATCATTCTCGTTACCATCCTTCTCTACCGGAAGATCGAGAAGGTCGGCCGCATCTCCGTCTTCCTCTGGGCAGGCGTATTGGTCACGCTGCTTTGGGTGATCATCGCTGGTTTTACACACAAAACTGTCAACTATTCTTTCTGGCCGGAGGATACTTCTTCATTCTTCAAAGGAGCCTTCTGGGTGGCGCTTGGGCAGGCGAGTGGCAAGACCGTCTATAGTTATCTCGGGTATTATAATGTCTGTCATCTCGGTAGCGATATCATCAGGCCGGAAAAGAATATTCCACGGAGCATATTCATCTCGATCACCGGCATCGCCATCCTCTATCTTGCCATGAATCTCAGCATCACAGGCGTGATACCCTGGCAGGAGGCGCAGCACTATGATTTCATCGTAAGCAGGTTCATCGAAAAGATATATGGCACACCCGCCGCCAAGGTGATCACGGCGCTTATCCTGGTTGCCGCATTCTCTTCTCTCTTTGCCTTGTTGCTGGGCTATTCGAGAGTTCCGTATGCCGCGGCAAAGGATGGGAATTTCTTTTCCATTTTTGGCCGTCTGCACCCGACAAAAGAATTTCCCCATATTTCCCTGTTGTTCATCTCGGGACTGGCCATCATTTTCTCGTTTAGCTCTTCATTGAAACAGGTCATCAATGCCATTCTGGCCATGCGCATACCGGTGCAGTTCATTGCACAGGCTATCGGTGTGATACTATTGAGAAATAAATACAAGGGAAAGGATCTTCCCTTCAAGATGTGGCTGTACCCGCTTCCCATTCTCATCTCGGTCGTGATCTGGATATTCCTCTTCATCTCCACGGGTTGGTTTGCACTCTGGGGTTCGCTGATCGCTGTGGCAGGGGTGTTTGGGTATTATGGGTTTCGAAGGTTGCGGGTTGAGAAAGGAATTGGTAATTTGGAATAAGGGTTTGGGCCTAATGAGAAGATTCTGCTGTTAGGGGGAATTGGGGATTAGGAATAAGGAATTAGGCTTGATGAGAAGATTCTGCTATTAAGGCCCAATTCCTTTTTCCATCCACATACTCAACCGCCTCGCAAAACCGTTAATTCATTTTCTTTTACATTTGTTGTTAATCAAACCCCATTGAATGAGTATTCCCAAGGGAAAATTGATCGCTATAGGTGGAGCAGAAGACAAAGGAACGGATCTTGAAAGCGGCCAGGTACATAGGAACAATCTCAATTTTTTCGAACTCGGCATCCTCCGGCGCGTTGTGGAGGAAGCAGGCGGTTCTTCATCGCGTATAGAAGTCATCACTACGGCATCCATGATCCCCTATGAAGTGGGGGAGGCCTATCTCAATGCATTTGGAAAAGTAGGATGCACCAATATCGGCGTCATGCATATCCGTAACCGGCAGGACACGCTCAACCCGGCGTACCTCGAGAGGATACGGAAGTGCAACGCTGTCATGTTCTCCGGCGGAAACCAGCTCCGGTTGAGCGTCACCGACGGCGGCACGGAATTCCTATCCATTCTTAAAAAAAGATACGAGGAGGAAAGTTTCGTTGTGGCCGGCACATCCGCGGGCGCTATGGCCATGGGCCAGACGATGATCTATGAGGGCAACGCCACGCGTGCCCATCTTAAAGGCGAAGTGAAGATGACCACGGGACTCGGCTTCATCGGCACCGTGATCATCGATTCCCACTTTGAGAAGAGGGGCCGCTTCGGCAGGCTGTCGCAGGCCATCGCCACCAATCCCAGCGCCATCGGCATCGGTCTTGGTGAAGACACCGGCATGCTCGTCACCGATGGAAATAAGATGGAGGCCATCGGCAGCGGTCTCGTCATCATCATCGATGGTCATGATATCCTCCACTCCAATATTGCCGATATTCCCGAAGGCAACCCGATCAGTATCGAAAATCTCAAGGTGCATTTCTGTGAGAAGGGAAATGGATATCTGGTGAACGAGCGCCGTTTTCTTCCTGAGGCAAGAAAGGGCGCAGTGATTCAGAAGCAGGTGAGTGTTGAGTAGCCGGAGGTATGGAATAAGGGGATTAGGAATCAGGGTGCCAGGGTTGTGGTCGCTTTATTCAAGACCACTAACGCAAGGAATGATAGGTACAAAGGAAATATTCTGTCGTCAGCCGAATTCCGAATTCCTTATCCCATATCCCTTACCCCAAACCTAATAAGCCTTCACCAAATAATAATTCTTCTTTCCCTTTTGCACCAATATATATTCATTATGAAGTAATGAATCCGTGCCAATCGTCAATTGAATATTCTCTACCTTTTTCCGGTTGATACTTACGCCTCCGCCCTGCACGGTCTTCCTTGCTTCTCCTTTGCTCGGGAATATTTTAGATTCGGTTAAGAAACTTATCACATCAACACCCTTCACGATCTCATCTTTCGGAAAACCGGATTTTACCACGCCTTCCATTCCTTCCAAATCTGCCACACTCAGACTTTCCGCAGGAGCAGTCTGATTCGAAAATAATTTCTGCGTGGTCTCGATCGCCTTAGAGAGTTCATCCTTTCCATGCACGAACGAGGTTACTTCCTCCGCCAGCCTCCGTTGCAGTACTCGCAGACTCGCATCAATGCTATGTTCAGTGAAAATTTTATCGGTCTCGTCCCTGGACAAGAAGGTGAAGATGCGAAGCCATTTCTCCGCATCCGCATCGCTTGCATTCAACCAGAATTGATAAAACTGGTATGGCGATGTGCGCAATGGATCCAGCCAGATATTGCCGGTCTCCGTTTTGCCAAACTTACCGCCATCCGCCTTCGTGATCAGCGGACAGGTAAAGGCAAAGGCCTCGCCGCCTGCCTTCCTCCTCACGAGTTCGGTGCCCGTAGTGATATTGCCCCACTGGTCGCTGCCGCCCATCTGGAGCTTGCAATTCTTATTGGCATAAAGCCAGTAAAAATCATATCCCTGCATCAGTTGGTAAGCGAATTCAGTATAGCTGATCCCGGCATCACCTTCGATCCGCTTCCTCACGCTGTCCTTCGCCATCATATAGTTGACGGTGATATATTTACCCGTATCTCTCAGGAATTCAATGAATGAGATTTTCTTGAACCAATCATAGTTATTGACCATTTCCGCGCCATTGACCCGGCCCGGGCTGAAGTCCAGGAATCTCTCCAACTGACCTCTCACTCCGGCAATATTCCGGTTAAGCGTGGCTTCGTCCAGCAGGTTCCTTTCTTCGCTCTTACCACTCGGATCGCCGACCATTCCCGTGGCGCCGCCGATCAGGGCGATGGGCTTATGACCCGCCTTTTGCAAATGGACCAGCAGGAGGATCGGGACCAGGCTGCCAATATGCAGGCTTTCGGCCGTCGGGTCGAAGCCAATGTAGGCGGTGGTCATCTCCTTTTTCAACTGCTCATCCGTACCGGGCATGATATCCTGGATCATCCCTCTCCAACGAAGTTCTTCTATGAGGTTCATTCTTTTATCTACGGGTTATGGCGGCAAAAGTAAGACAGAAGCGGGAAGCCTCTCCTGAAAACAATAATTTTCTAAGATGTTCGTTATCAGTCGTTAGGTTTTTCCCTTAGTAAAACTATGATTTTCCACAGCGAAAGTCTATTTTTACGGGCGACTTAACCCTGTAAGACCAAGTTGATATAATTGCTTATAAGAAAACCATCCGAATGAAGTCGCCACGCGTTTACATTATCCTATACTTAACCTTTCTCTCCTTTGCAGCGAAAAGTCAATTCCGTAAATATTCCAACGAATTTTTAAATATAGGGGCCGGTGCCCGCGGTCTTGCCATGGGCAGCGCCCAGGTAGCATCGGTAGGCGATGGCAGCGCCGGCTACTGGAATCCTGCAGGCCTCGTCGGCGTTAAGGACAATCCGCAGGTCAACCTGATGCACGCCGAGTATTTTGCAGGAATCGGCAAATACGATTTCGCCAGTGTCGCCTTCCCGGGCGCCAACAATAAGCGAACCTTCGCCGTCACAGGCCTCCGCTTTGCTGTCGACGATATCATGAACACACTCTTCCTGGTGGAGCCCGATGGCTCGATCAATTACAATAATATCCAGGCATTTTCATCGGCTGATTACGCCTTCCTCCTTTCGTTTGCCCAGAAGATCAAGGATACGGAAAAGAAGAAGGTCCAGTTTGGTATTAATGCAAAGATCATCCATCGCAATGTCGGCTCCTTTGCCAAGGCCTGGGGCTTCGGCTTCGATGCCGGCCTGCAGATTCATACCGGTCAATGGAGATTCGGTATTGTAGGACGCGATATCACGACCACTTTCAATTCCTGGGCCTTTAGCTTCACAGAACGTGAAAAGGAAGCGCTCTATCTCACGAACAACGAGATACCCGTAAAATCGACTGAATCCACTGCGCCAAGACTCGTTCTCGGAGTTGGCCGCGAGTTCAAGTTGGGGAAGAAATCATCGCTGCTTGCCGAAGCCAACCTGGATGTGACGTTCGACGGTAAACGAAATACCGTCTTCAGCGCAGACCCTGTAAGCGCAGATCCCAAGATCGGTCTCGAGTACAATGTCAACAATGTATTCTTCCTCCGTGCCGGCATAAATAATTTTCAACGGGCACTGGCAGATGGAGATACCCTGAACCTGAAAAAGGTCTGGATCTATCAACCCAGCGCGGGTGCAGGATTCAAGATCCAGAATGTGACGATCGATTATGCCTTTACCAACTTAGCAAACCAATCCAATCCCTTGTTTACCCACGTATTTTCCTTGCGCCTCGACCTTGTGAATGATAAGAGCAAGAAAAAGACGAAAACTAAAAAATGATCCGCACCACTACAAACTGCCACCAATGAAACGAATTTTACTTTTATTGTTAACTGCACTAACGCTTACGGCGCAGGCGCAGACATACAACAATGAATGGATTGATTACAACAAGACCTATTATAAATTCAAAGTGGGGTCCACGGGTTTATACCGCATCACCCAATCGGTACTCGCTTCCATGGGCGTCGATGGCGTGAATGCCGAGCAATTCCAGCTTTGGAGGAATGGGAAACAGATACCGGTCTACACCAGCGCACAGAACGGGCCGCTTGGCGGCACCGGCTATATAGAATTCTGGGGTGAGATGAATGACGGAAAACCGGACAACGCTTTATACCGGCAACCGGAATGGCAACTGAACGACAAATACAGCCTCGAGACAGATACGGCGGCGTTCTTCCTGACGGTGAATCCGGCTGGTAACAATTTCAGGCTGACCCCGACCGCTAACGATGTGGCCGGCAATGTCCTTGCTCCTGAACCATTTTTTATCTATACCACCGGCGATGTTTATAAGTACAGGCTCAACCTCGGTCGGTCGGAACTCGTGGGCAATGCCTATACCTATTCTTCTTCCTATGACTACGGCGAGGGATGGACGAGCGGCGATATGGTAACCGGCAGCACCGCCGGATATAGCGGCACGGACCTCCATGCATATACGGCCGCGGGTGCTCCGAATCCCGTTATAAGAATTGGGGCCGCGGGCAATGCCGTTCTTCCCCGGTATTTTAAGGTCACACTCAATGGCGACTCAATTTATGGGCAGACGATGGACTACTATGACTATGCAAAGGTCTCGATTCCCATCACCACTGCCCTGATCGCCAGCAACTCCGCCACCATCCTCGTTACGGATAAATGTGCTTTGCCTAATGACCGAATGGTCCTTACCAATGTGGAAATGGATTATGCTCGCCAGTTCCACTTTGCCAATTCTACTACATTCAGTTTTCAATTGCCGGCCAATGCTACCGGCAACTATCTCGAAATAACCGGTTTCAATAGCCTTTCTTCCACCCCCGTATTATATGATCTTACCAATGGAAACAGGTATGAATGCGACATCAGCAATCCGGCCCTCATAAAGGTGGTCCTGCAGCCATCCGCTGTCGACCGTAAACTCGTTCTCCTGAGCACAGCCTCCTCCCTCATCAACCCGGTCAATGGGCTGGAGAGAAGAGACTTCGTGAACTATGCGCTTGCGGCAAACCAGGGCAACTATCTCATGATCACCCATCCGGTGCTGACTGGACCAGGCGGTGGTTCCGATCCCGTTGAGGAATACCGAACCTACCGGAACTCTGCCGCGGGGGGCAGCTATAATGCAAAAGTCTATCTCACCAATCAGCTGGAAGATCAGTTTGCCTTCGGGATCAGGCTGCATCCTTTGTCTATCCGGAATTTCATCAGGTGGGCGAGAAAAAATTTCAGTAATCCCTTAAAGGATGTCCTGTTGATCGGTAAGGGCGTGGTCTATACGCAGAGTACCACTCTTCTGAATAATCCGACACTGGATAAACTTGACTTCGTACCGACCTTCGGTTATCCGGCCTCCGATAATCTTTTGACGGCCGAAGGCGCCAGCTCACAACCCCTGACACCCATTGGGAGGTTATCTGTTATTTCAAAGGATGAATTGAGTACCTATCTCTCCAAAGTAAAGGAATACGAACAGGCGGAATCAGTCACCTCGCCAACCATTGAAGACAAGGCATGGACCAAGAACGTGGTTCACGTAATAGGCGGTGGAGACGTAGTTACGAGTAATCTTCTTAGTGCAGCGCTGGATGGACAGGCTGAAGTGATCAAGGATACACTTTACAGTGCCAACGTGCAGACCTTCGTTAAGAATTCCGCCGATGCGGTAACACAGGTAAGCGGTTCGAAGCTGGCCAATCTCTTTACGGAGGGTATTGGGATCCTGACTTATTTCGGGCACTCTTCGGCAAGCACGCTTGAATTCAATCTCGATAATCCACAAAACTATAGTAATGTCGGCAAGTACCCTGTCTTCATTGTAATGGGATGTAATGCCGGTGGCTTTTACAATTACAACGTCGCCAGGTTTTCAACCAAGGAAACACTCTCAGAGAAATATGTTCTTGCTCCGAAAGGAGGGTCGATCGCGTTCCTTGCGAGTACCCACCTTGGCATCATTCACTATCTCGACATCTACAATACCCGCCTGTACCGTGCGCTTTCGCGGACTAACTATGGAGGTACACTCGGCGAGATCATGGATGAGGCGATCAAGCAGGTATTCCAGCTTACTACCGAAAATGATTTCTATGCCAGGTTCCAGTGCGAGCAATTCACGCTGCACGGCGACCCTGCCATTCGTTTTTATCATGCCGACAAACCGGATTATGTAATAGAAGATCCTCTTGTAAGTGTCAGTCCGAAGTTCATTCCGGTTTCGGAACCTAATTTCAAGGTCACGGCAGGCTTCCTCAATATTGGGAGATCGCCCGCCAAAAATATCGTCGTCGAACTAAAAAGGACCTATCCCGATCAAACCTCGGAAGTGATCCGGCGCGATACGATATTGTTCACCGAATACTCTGATTCCCTCTCATACACTCTGCCCGTTGTGGCTTCGAGAGACAAGGGTCTTAACCGGATCACGATCACGATAGACGCCGATAATGACGTGGATGAAATTTACGAGACCAACAACAGTGTAACCAAGGATGTATATATCATCGAGGACGATATCAGGCCGGTATTGCCCTACAACTTTGCCGTTGTAAACGATCCGAACCAGAAGGTGATCGCCTCTACTGCCAACCCGTTTGCGCCATTGCATGACTACAAAATGGAAATGGATACCACGGAATTATTCAACTCTCCTTTGAAGATCTCGCAGACGAAGAGTTCTAGCGGAGGCATCGTTGAATTTTCGCCCGGTATCGTCTATAAGGATAGTACAGTGTACTATTGGAGAGTGGCCAACCTGCCCACCGCCGGTGAGCCGGTATGGAACACATCTTCCTTCCAGTATATCGGAAACAGCCCAACCGGTTTCTCGCAGGCGCATTATTTCCAGCATCTCAAATCTTCGTTGAGCAAATTGAGGCTCGTTGACGACCGCCAATGGAAATTCGATTCGATCGAGAATAACGCCTTTGTGAAGAACGGCATATTCGGGACCGCCATTACAACGGAATCCGAACTGGCCGTAAATCTTAATGATTCCTCCTATATACGGAACGTCTGTGCCTACGGGTTCGCGTTCAACGTGCTTGATGAAACGACATTCCTTCCCTGGAAGAATCAGATTGTCGGTAGCGGCGGCCTCTACGGAAGTACAAGCCCTGCCTGCGCACCATCCCGGATCTGGAACTTCGAATATCCAAATACCGAGATCGGTCGTAAACGAGCGCTGGACTTCCTGCGGATGGTACCCGACGGTAATTTTATCGTCGTAAGAAATGTGGCGCACTCTGCAGTGGCAGACAATGAATATGTCTCCAACTGGAAGCATGACGAAGTTACCTATGGCCTCGGCAACAGTATGTACACCGAGCTCAAGAACCAGGGTTTCACTCAAATCGACTCCATCGATCGTCCCCGCGCATTCAGCTTCGTCTATAAGAAGAATCACCAATACGAACATGCGCCGAAATATGTGATCAGCGATGGTATCTTCGATCCGATAAGCCTCTCCGTGGATTGTATTACGCCGCGATCTATCGGCGTCATATCGTCTCCAAAGATCGGTCCCGCGAAGGCCTGGACGCAGCTTCATTGGAATGGCACCACCGATCCTGTATCCGGCGATTCGCCGCATGTGGACGTGATCGGCATATCAACCGATGGAATAGAATCCCTGCTGTTGACCGGACTCGATCTTACCCAGCAGGATTTCGATATTTCCAGCATCGATGCAAAGCAGTACCCGTACCTCCGTCTGCAAATGCAAAATATGGATACGGTTCACTACACGCCTTTCCAACTCAGGTATTGGATGCTCACATATGTGCCCGTACCGGAAGGCGCCATTGCCCCGAATCTCTATTTCGAATCCAAGGATACCCTCGAAGTAGGTGAACCCTTCACCTTCGGCATGGCATTCAAAAATATAAGCAAGCTCGACTTCGATAGCCTTAAGGTAAAGCTCTCGATAACCGATAAGCAGAATGTCGAAAACATCATTCCTATTCCACGTCAAAAGAATCTCGTGGCAGGAGATACCGTGAAGATCAGAGTGCCGATCGACACCAAGGCATTCAGTGGACATAATACGCTCTTCATAGATTTCAACCCGGACGAGGATCAGCCCGAGCAATCGCTGTTCAACAACTATGCGTTCCGGAACCTGTATGTGAGACCGGATAGCCTGAATCCTCTTCTCGATGTTACCTTCGACGGCGTACACATTCTGAACAAGGATATCGTATCGTCCAAACCGGCCATCCTGGTCAAATTGAAGGATGAGGCGAAATGGATGGTGCTTGACGATACGAGCCTCGTCAATGTCTCGGTCAAGTTCCCCGATGGCAGCCTGCGCAAATTCACATTCACCAATAGCAACGATACGCTGAAGTTCATTCCAGCCGGCCAGGCACCGAATACGAACAATACGGCAAGCGTCGATTTCAAACCTTATTTCGACCAGGATGGCGAATATGAATTGATCGTTAGCGGAAAGGACAGGAGCGAGAATACAGCGGGGAATGTTCAATATCGCGTTGCATTCCAGGTCATCAACAAGCCGATGATCTCGAACATGCTCAACTATCCGAATCCGTTTACAACATCCACCGCCTTCGTCTTCACAGTTACGGGTAGCCAGGTGCCTCAGAATATCAGGATACAGGTCCTTACCATTACCGGTAAGATCGTCCGTGACATCACGAAGGACGAACTCGGACCCATTCATATCGGGCGCAACATCACCGAATTCAAATGGGATGGCACCGACCAGTACGGACAAAAACTGGCCAATGGTATCTATCTCTACAGGGTCATTACCAACCTGAATGGTAAGTCGCTCGATAAGTACAAGGCCCAGGATGATAACACAGACAAATATTTCAATAAGGGATATGGTAAGATGTACCTCATGAGGTAGTACTGCCCCTTTCCAATAAAAAAGGCTGCCCGCACAGGCAGCCTTTTTTTATCGGGAACCGAATACCGTAATTTCCGTCACGTATTTTCTATCCTTTGTATTCCTTGTGTCCTTTGTGAAATCCTTGTGTCCCCGTGGTTAAATGCAAACGAAAATCATTCCGTCTCCCATTGCCTAACTTTACAGGTCTAAACACAATGAATGGCGAAGATCGGCATCAACATAGCGACAGGTAGCTTACAGCGGCCGGAAATGATCGTAGGCATCGATCTCGGTACCACCAACAGTCTCGTTGCGATCATCCATCCGGGGAGCGGGAAACCCGTGGTATTGAAGGAACATGATGGACATGCCCTCGTGCCTTCGATCGTGCATTTCGACGATGCCGGTAATACAACCGTGGGTGAGGAAGCAAAGAAATTTCTTATTTCCGATCCGGCCAATACCATCTTCTCCGTTAAGCGGCTGATGGGAAGGTCATACAAGGATCTCCAACACCCCGATTCATCCTTCAATTATGAGATCATCGATGATGCTACGGATAGCCTGGTCAAGATCCGCGCCAAAGGCAAGTACTATTCCCCGATCGAATTATCCTCTCTCATCTTAAAGGAATTGAAGACAAGAGCCGAACACATTCTAAAGACACCCGTCAATAAAGCG
>DATHKS010000529.1:0-2016 GCA_035488975.1 Chitinophagaceae bacterium
CGAGATCCAGGTCGCCATCGTTGTCGAGATCGGCATAGGCAGCGCCGCTGCTCACGCTGGGGTCGTCGAGACCCCAATTAGCACTTTCATTGGCAAACGTCAGATCCCTTTTATTCCTGAACATGTAATTACTGATCCGTGAGGAAGGCATCTTCTTCACCAGGTCATAGAGAGGCATATTCCGCGCGTATGATTGTGGGGTGGACACGTCCAATCCTTTTTCCATTGCCCGTTGCAGTGCGGCGGCCACCTCGTATTTCATGAAATCGAGATTGGTCGATTCGTGCAGGTAGCCGTTGGTGACGAAGAGATCCTTATACCCATCATTGTCGAAGTCTGCGAAGAGCGAGGCCCAACTCCAATCGGTATTCGATACGCCGGCCAACTGCCCGATCTCTGAAAAGACGGGAAGCCCCGACGGCCCGAATCCCTGGTTCAACTGGAGCATGTTCCTGTTATTCTGATGGCCATATCCACTATCCACCATCAGGTTGTATTTGTCATACTCATCTGCGCCCTGCAGAATCTTCTGCCGGTAATTGGATTCAGGCAACATATCAAGCGTCACCACATCGGGAAGCAGGTCATTGTTGAAGTCAGCAATATCCAGTCCCATCGTGTTCCGGCTCATATGGGCGAACACCTTCTGACTTACTTCGGCAAATGTTCCATTCTTATTGTTGAGGTAGAGATAGTCTTGTTCATGAAAGTCATTGCTCACGAGTACATCGGGCCATCCGTCATTGTTGATATCGCTGACGGCGATTCCCAAGCCAAAATTATTTCCACCGCCGAATATTCCGGCCTCACTGCTTACGTCCGTGAAATGGCCGCCATCATTCCGGTAAAGCCTGTTACCATATTGCGGATGCCGGAGCGTCCGCAATCTTCTTGTATTGAAAAAAGGCGAATAGAATTCATTTGCATGATCCAAAAGAAACATGTCCAGGTCACCATCCATATCATAATCGAAAAAGGCGGATTGGCTGGTGTAGGTCCCCGGCGCATCAAGGCCATACTCCGCCGCTTTCTCCTCGAAGAGAGGTATCCCGGATTTGTCTTTCCCCTTATTGATGAAAAGTTGCTTTGCCCTGTCCTGGTCCGAGCCGAATCCAGAATAACAAACATAGATATCCAGCAGGCCATCTCCATTGATGTCTACTATATTCGCCCCCGTTCGCCAGGCATTCTTACCGGCTACTCCCGCAGTGGCAGTGACATCGTCGAAATGAAAATTGCCCCGGTTGATGAAAAGCTTCGAAGGCGTTTGATTTCCCGTAAAAAAAATATCGGCGAGCCCGTCATTGTTCAGGTCCCCGATAGCTACTCCATTCCCATTGTAGTAGTACTGGTATGTAAAAACATTGTGTTCCTTATCCTCGGTGATCGTATTATTGAACTCGATCCCCGTTTCGCCAGGCGATAATTTTTCAAATAATTTGTTGCCGCGTTGCCGGCAGGCAGCGACAGTCAATAGTAAGAATATTACGGGACCGATCCGCATAAGGAAAGATAGTTAGATAATCTGTTTTAAAAACAATAACCCCGGCTAGACAACCAGGGTTGTTAACGACTGAATGCTACTATTGATATAAGAAGCTCCAGTAAATCTTTATTCGTTTAATTGTTTTAGTAACCGGTGTTCTGCACAAGTTTCCCGTTTCGGTCAACCTCGGATTGCGGTATAGGTAAAAAATTCTGGAAATCTTTATAGTCACGGTCTTCCCATTTCGGATAACTGTACAGGAAAGTGCCGTTGCCAAGCTTAACGATCTGCACTTTCCTAGCAGGCTCCTTGAAATACGTCTGCCCCAATTTCCATCTCCGCACATCGAAGAAGCGGTGTTCTTCGAACGACAGTTCCACACGTCTCTCATTCCTGATACGGTCACGCAAATCGGTTTGCGACAGGCCGCTCAATGGCGGTTGACCCGATCTCGCCCTCACCTGGTTGATGGCATCATACACCGATGCATCCGGTCCCGACGCCTCGTTCTGCGCCTCCGCGTAGTTCAG
>DATHKS010000530.1:0-3254 GCA_035488975.1 Chitinophagaceae bacterium
TAGCACGCAGGGCAAGTATGCCTGCATCAGCCAAAACTGGCTTAAATTGGGCCCGAAACACAAGGCGGCAACAAACGGCGAATATTAAGTATGAAAAGGATCAGCATCATCGGACTGGGCAAGATAGGACAGGGAATAGCGGCAAATATACTCATGCATGGTTTGCCGGTCAATGCGGTCGACATCGATACACGTCTATGCGAATCATTCGAAAACGGCACCTATGATACTAATGAGCCCGGCGTAAAGGAATGCCTGGTCGATAGTTATAAGTCCGGTCAATTGAAGTTGAGCAACCAATTCTCTCTTATAAAGGGCAGCGATGCCATTATCATCACCATTCCTTTGCTGGTGGATAAGCAGAAGAAGATCCTCGATGAGCCTTTCATCGATTGTGTAAGACAGATAGCGCCTTATTGTGAGAAGGAAATGGTGATCGTGATCGAGACTTCCATGCCGGTGGGCTTTGGCAGGGGAAGCGTTGTGCCCGCACTGGAGGCATTGGGTAAAAAACACGGAACAGATTTCCTTCTGGCGCATAGCCCGGAGCGTATCAAGAGTGGGACGATGCTCGAGCAATTGCCGAGGATACCCAAAGTAATAGGTGGTGTTTCGCAACAAGCTGCACAGAAGGCGTACGAGGTGTACCGTGGCTTCTTCGAAGCCGAACTGCTTTTCCAGGTGGAGAGTATCGAGGCGGCGGAGATGCTGAAGCTGGCGGGGATGATCTATCGTGACATCAATATCGCACTCTCCAACCAGCTTGCGCAGTTTGCTCATCAACAGGGAATCAACTTTACCGACCTTATACCATTGATCAATGCGGACAAGGAGGCTAACCTCCTGCAGCCGGGCATCGGCGTGGGAGGACATTGCACACCGGTCTATCCCTATTTCATGATCGATAATTTTACGAGGGCGGGACTCGATTTCTCCATTGCACAGGAAGGCAGGAAAATAAATGATGGAATGGCTGCCTATGCGGTTTCGCTTGTGCGGGACAAAGTAAAGAACAAGACGGCCTTGCTATTAGGGCTCGGCTTTCGTCCCAATGTGAAGGAGGATTCTCTTAGCACCACCTATATCCTCAATGATGTATTGAAGGAGGCGGGTTTCGATACCTGCGTGCACGATGTGGAGTATGGAGAAAGCGAGATTACCTCAAAGGGCCTTAAGGCGGCAAAGGAAATTTATGGAAACCGGTCGGAGGTGATTTTCCTGGTAACGATGCACAAGGAATATTATGGACTTGACCTGCCACGGCTTGCAAAGGATGGAGTGCGCTATTTGGTAGATGGCAGGAATGCAATGGATAAGGAAAAGGTGGAGGCAGCGGGGATTGTGTATATAGGGATAGGCCGGTGAGGGGAATAGGAATACAAATATTCAATAATCAATAATCAATATTCAATGCTCAAGTGGCAGTCCGCCGATTGAAATCTCATTTCATCCAGTATATTTTTCTACACGATATGACTGACCAAACACAGCGAGGGTCAACTTGAGCATTGAATATTGATTATTGATTATTGAATATTTAAACTGAGTAGCGAACTCACAAAATATTTCAATACCTAATAAAGACGGTGTTTATAGTCCGGCTTGTGGTGGGCTAACGCTCGCATTCGCGTCCGGTGCTGCCTTCTTGAAGAGCATTACATAGCCACAGAGATTTTTCTTCTTCTTCTTATTGACCTGGACGGTCTTCATCATGTGAAATTCAGAAAACTTCGGTATGTAGGAATAGGAGATAACATTGCCATCCACATCGCCCCATCTCTTTTGTTGGAAGACGACCTGTTTTTCATTCCAATCGAACATCCTCACTTCATACAACCTGGAAGAATAGTCGCCGATGAAAACGAATTGGTACCAGCTACCCTGGGTCAGGGGAACCACAACCGGCATTTCAAATTCACTTTCCATGGTGATCGAAGCCTCCTTGAGAAGCACATAGCCGTCTTTTCCGTACAGCGTTTTCAGGCTATCAACCTGTTTGCTGATCGCTCCATCCTGGCAGGACTGTAAACGAATCACATCGTCCTGGGAAAAAGATAATAGTGAGATAAGGGAAAAGATGAATGAAAATAGGAGAGACTTTCGCATGATGAGCTTTATATAGGATTGGAACTGTCGCATAAAGATAGAAAAACATAACGGGGTTTTAGGTGTCCAGCAACTGGAATTCAATCCGTTAAGGTATATTTTCCTAGTAAAAGCACGGCAATTTTCGGGCCGGTGAATGATAAATCGAAAACCGGGACAAACAATTTAAGAAAAAAATGAATCCGAATCAAGTTTTTGTCAGGGGGTGCGATTGAAATATATCGCGTCGGCCTGCTGTGTGCAGGTGATGACAAGGTCATTGATGCAAACATGCGGGGGCAGGGACGTGCAGTAAAATATTACATCGGCAACATCGGATGCGGTGAGCGGTTGTATGCCGTTGTACACGGATTTTGCGGTGGTTTCATCTCCCTTGAAGCGTACCTGGGAGAATTCGGTATCGGCTGCACCGGGATGAATGCCCGTTACCTTTATCTGGTGACGAAGCAGGTCGATACGCATCGCCTGGTTCATGGCCTCGACCGCGAATTTGCTTGCACAATACACATTTCCTTTTTCGTAGACCTGCTTGCCTGCCACCGAACCCATGTTGATGATATGTCCACGAAGACCCGATGAGACATTCTTCACCATCAATTGTGAAATAGCCCGGGCCACATACATGAAGCCTTTGATATTGGTATCGACCATCGTATTCCAGTCATCGAGGTCCGCCTCGTCGAAGTAGTCGCGGCCAAGCGCGAGTCCTGCATTATTGATCAATACATCTATCTGCTGCCATGGCTCGGGCAGGGATCCTATGGAATCGAAAACGGCGGCCTGGTTCCTGACATCGAAGGGTAACGCCTTTGTAGAGATCTTGAATTCTTTTTCCAGTGAGGAACATAACTCGTCGAGGCGATCCTGCCGTCTCCCGTTCAGGATGCAATTGTATCCGTTCGAGGCAAATTTCTGCGCGCATGCCTTTCCAAATCCGGAGGTGGCGCCTGTAATGAAAACGATCTTTGACATGGGGCAAAGGTAATTTGGCAATTTGATAATTTGGTAATTTGATAATGGTGGCGTGTTGTGAGCAACGCCTATGTTGTTTGTGGCTAAAATAATACAGTAACCACAAAGAACACAATGGGTGCACAAGGAACACAAGGGTTTCTAATGGCACGACCATTATCAAATTGCCAAATTGC
>DATHKS010000531.1:0-2394 GCA_035488975.1 Chitinophagaceae bacterium
ATTGAATATTGAATATTAAAAGCAGTTAAAAGAAATTCTCAAGTCCCTTTTCGAGAATTTTATTGGATTCCTTCCTGCCAAGCCGGAAGTTCTGCAATCATATGCAGCTGCTGCCCTTTTTTCTCCCATCCATACGTTGCCGAGCCATTGGTAATAATGAGCCAGCCTGCCGGAACGGTAATATGATACCGTAGGAGCTGGTGAAGCACCTGGTCGTCGAGCGTGACCGTCGAGGCCTTGCATTCGATCATCATCCAGGGAAGGTGGTTGCGGTCGTAGACAAGTATATCGAACCGCTTCTTCATCTCGCCCAGGCGTATCGTCTTCTCCAGGGCGATGAGCGTGGACGGGTATTTCTTCACCTGCAGCAGGTATTGCAGGAAATTCTGCCGCACCCATTCCTCCGGCGTCAGCAATAGCCACTTCTTCCTGAGCGAATCGAAAATGAGTTTTTTGCCTGCCTCGTCTTTGACCTGGAATGCCGGCTCCGGGTATTTGATCATCAACATGCTTCAAAAGTAAATGATTAAATTCGCTCATTAAAAGAGGAAGGCCGGAACAACCGGTCTCCGAACCACTACGTATGAAATCAAAAGACGAGATAGTATCCAACTGGCTTCCCCGCTACACGGGTGAGAAGCTGGAAAATTTCGGCAAGTATATCCTCCTGACCAACTTCAGCAATTATATCCATTTGTTTGCCGCCTGGAATAATGTGCCTGTGATTGGGGAAGGCCGGCCGATGCAGTGCGCCACGGCGAATGATATCACCATCATCAACTTCGGAATGGGCAGCCCCACCGCCGCTACCATAATGGACCTCATTACAGCCATTGAACCCAAGGCCGCCTTGTTTCTCGGAAAATGTGGGGGGTTGAAGAAACGGAACAAGCTCGGCGACCTCATCCTGCCCATCGCGGCCATACGGGGCGAGGGTACCTCCAATGACTAT
Organism: Chitinophagaceae bacterium; assembly: GCA_035488975.1. Classification (GTDB taxonomy): domain Bacteria; phylum Bacteroidota; class Bacteroidia; order Chitinophagales; family Chitinophagaceae; genus DATHKS01. The sequence continues at coordinate 953 of DATHKS010000531.1, forward strand.
TTTCCCGCTGAAGTTCCAGCCCTTCCCGCGTTCGCGTTGCAAAAAGCGGTATCGACCACCATCCGCGACCATGGCGTCGACTACTGGACCGGCACCGTTTATACCACCAATCGCCGCGTATGGGAACACGATGAAGTTTTCAAGGAATACCTTCAACGCATAAGGGCCTATGCCATCGATATGGAGACCGCTACCATTTTCACCGTCGGATTCTACAATAAGATCCCGACAGGCGCCTTACTCCTCGTCAGTGATCAGCCGATGATACCCGAAGGAGTTAAGACGGAAGAAAGCGACAAGGTCATCACCGCTCAATACGTGGAAAATCATCTTAAGATAGGCATCGACTCCCTCAAGCAGCTCATTAATGACGGACTGACGGTGCGGCATCTGAAATTCTAAATTGTCAACTATGAAATCATTCATCTTCCTGTCCGCGATCTTCCTGCTCACCGTCTCAGCCGACAAGTGCGGCAAGAAAGAAACGGCATCCGGAAAGTTCAAGGCGAAGCTTGAGACGAAGGCGCTCTGCATGAATTACACCCTGCGGCTCCTCGAGGGGGATATCGACACTTCCCTGATCGTCGCCAACTGGACCGACGAGACCACCGGCAAGGCATATAAGAATGCCTTCGCGCTGGGCAGCCCCTGCAGCTTCCCCGACACGCTGAAGCAAGGCGATGAATTTTATTTTGTGATCGACACGACCACCGCTCAGCACTGTGCCGTCTGCATGGCCTACTACCCGACGCCTCCGAAGAAATTATCCATAAAAGTCGTACCCAACTGATGGAGCCACTCCTTCGTATAGAGGAGCTTTCCGTAGAATTCATCTCCGGCAAACAAACAACGACGGCATTGAAGTCCGTCTCATTTACCGTAAGTGCCGGCGAGATCGTGGCGCTGGTAGGCGAGTCCGGTTCAGGGAAATCGGTGACATCGCTTTCCATCTTGCAACTACTGCCCTCTCCACCGGCACGCTACAGCTCCGGCAAGATCTTCTTCTGCCCTGATGGTCAAATCCCAATCGATCTACTGCAACAAACATCCCGTGAATTGCAGGCCATTCGCGGCAACCAGATAGGAATGATCTTCCAGGAGCCGATGACATCCCTCAATCCCGTCCTCACCTGCGGTAGCCAGGTAATGGAAGCCCTGCTCACGCACAGGAAGCTATCCGCCAGCGAGGCCAGGCAGCAAACGATCGAATGGTTTGAAAAGGTAAAACTTCCCGATCCGGTCTCCATATTCTCGCGCTATCCCCACCAGTTGAGCGGCGGTCAGAAACAACGCGTCATGATCGCGATGGCCATCTGCTGCAGGCCGGCATTGCTTATCTGCGACGAGCCGACAACCGCTCTTGATGTAACTGTTCAGAAGACGATACTCGAACTCATCAGGGAACTACAGCGCGAATACGGAATGGGAGTCATATTCATCAC
>DATHKS010000532.1:0-5730 GCA_035488975.1 Chitinophagaceae bacterium
TGACACAGGCGTAATCTGCGCTTGTACACAAAGCCACTTGCAATTCTCCTTTACATAGGTATCCGTGTACACAGTATTTCCTTCTACTACAACTCCTTCGATTAATTTCGTAGATACCGTTTTCGATCTTACCAACGCCACATTTCCAAAGATCCTGATGAACTCATCTTCGTGGCGGAACGAACTACATCCGCTGTTCTCGTAGGCCGTAGCCCAATCGCGGAGATAGTCTTGCCGCCCAACGATCTCGCCCGAATTCTCTATGCAAACAAAATCCTGGTGAAGGATCCGGTCATGCCCCGGTACATCCTGGCTGATGAAATTCTGAATGAAACTGGCATTGAGTTCACTCAACGCCTGGAGGTCTTCCTGCTGAGTCATTTTCTGTTTTTTATTTTTAAATAATGTCTTGATTTTAGGATGGTAAACATTTGCGGGCGGAAAGTAAAATTTCCGGGTGAACTGTGTGAATTTTTCCTGGTGAAACAGACGGGATTTGAAACGAACACGCTAAAATGGTCATTCATATGCGGGAAATAGCTGTCTGTATGTAAATTCCGTGGTACATGAAATAATTGGCGAATTTTAGCGCAGTGAAAAGAATATCGCTTCATATCTCGTTCTGGTTGGTGTATCTCGCCCAGGATGCCATGCTCGAATACCTGGTGGTACGTCCCGTACTCAAGAACTACAGTGAACATGACAGCATTCTTATGGCGGTGCTTGCTGCTCTAACAATCATGATCGTGAAGATGCTATACACCTATTTCATTCTCTACGTAGTTCTGAAAGATTTCTTCCGAAGCCGTGCCGGGCTTGTACGCAATATCCTGCTCATTGCGGCAGCTCTCTTCATCACGCTTGTATTATACCGGCTCGTCTTCAACAATATCATCTATCCGTTCGTCTATCATGGCGCCATCAAAACACCGCCTTTTTTCGATATGCGCCGGATATTGTATGCGATCATGGACATCGGCTTCGTGTCCGGCGGAGCCATTGCCATCAAGCTTCTCCGCACGCAATTGGTGACAAAGGAGAAAGAGAAGAGCCCTGTGAGAGAGAAGCTGGAGACTGAATTGAAGTTTCTCCGCAACCAGACCAATCCCCATTTCCTCTTCAATACCCTGAACAACATTTATGCGCTGGCGCGCAAAAAATCCAATGACACGGCTTCCGTCGTCATGAAACTTTCGCAATTACTGCGATTTATGCTCTATGAGTCTGGAAAACCGAGGATCCCGATCTTCGAGGAGATCAAGATGGTGGAGGGGTATCTTGAGCTGGAACGGTTGCGGTATAATCAGCGCCTCAGCATCAGCTTCCAGAAAGATCTCGATGATCCGGCAAAGCCCATAGCGCCGCTTCTCTTATTGCCTTTCATCGAGAACGCGTTTAAGCACGGTATAAGCGAGAGCCGGTTTGATTCTTTCATCCACATCCGCTTGACGTTGAAAGAAGGTTTGCTTACATTTAATATTGAGAATTCGAAGGAGTCGGTAACGGATGAAACTGTTACAGACAATATTGGCCTGAGTAATGTAAGAAGGCAACTCGAATTAATGTACAGGGATTATAAGATAGATGTAAGGAATGAGCCTTCCATATTCAAAGTAAATCTTCTAATAAAACTTGATAGTCATGCAACATTATAAATGTATAGTCGTGGAAGATGAGCCGCTCGCGGCAGAAGTACTCACGGACTATATCCGCCAGGTGCCATTCCTGCAACTCCAGGGCATTTGCAGCGACGCTATTTATGCCATGGAAATGTTGCAACGGGAGCCGATCGACCTGATCTTCCTCGATATCCATTTGCCGAAGATCAAGGGCCTCGATTTCATCAAGGCATTGAAGAATCCACCACAGGTCATCGTTACGTCGGCCTATATGGAGTATGCGATACAGGGTTACGAGGTCAATGTTGTCGATTACCTGCTAAAGCCATTTGAGTTTAGCCGCTTCCTGATGGCCGTTAATAAACTGAAGAGCCAGACCACCAGGGAAGCCAATCCGATCCAGATGGCGCCCGGCGAAAGGAAGTATCTTTTTTTCAATATCAGTAAGAAAAAGGTGAAGATCTTCCTGGACGACATTCTCTATATCGAGAGCCTGAAGGAGTATGTCCGGATCACCACCCACGAGAAAAGCATCATGACGAAGTTTCAATTAGGGGAGATGGAGGAATTATTGTCCAGGCAGGATTTCCTGCGTGTACACCGTTCATTTATTGTTGCGCGGCATAAGATCGAGGCCTTCAGTGCAACCGAAGTGGAGATAGCTGGGAAGCCGATCCCTGTTGGAAGAAGTTATAAGGAACTCGTGCTGTCCGTTATTGAGAAGAATGGTTGATTGGCTCAGTGCCTGGCCGGTTCATTCGACAGTCGTGAGATGGATGAACAACATTCGGGGAAGTATCAACAACCATTGCGCGCGCACGGGTGATTTGTTTGAGGCGCATTCACACTTTGGGTCTTAGGTTCCGGCGCTTCGTGATCACTGGCATTCTTCAAAGGATCTAAAATGTATTTTCAGTCAATCCGAACCTGAGTTGCGACGTCCTTCATTTATTGATCAGCATAAGTCAAACAACCAACTACACCATGTCAACGTTTACTGCCAACACAACACGACCCTCTGTTCCAGCATCATCGGTAGCTAGTCTCATTGTCCGCACGGGTCTCCTTGCCGGGACGCTCGATGCGCTCGCTGCGAGTATTCAATTCTACCTGACAACGGATAAGAACCCCGCAATCGTCTTCCGGTATATTGCGAGCGCGGTCTTCGGAAAGGATGCTCTTGCCGGCGGCACGTCGATGGCGGTATGGGGGCTGCTCCTTCACTACCTGATAGCGTTTATATTCACGATACTCTTTGTACTTGCCTTTCCGAGACTTCGCCTCGGGCGTTTCAACAAGTATGCTACGGGCATCATTTATGCCCTGCTCGTTTGGTGTATCATGAACCTGGTTGTGGTTCCGATGGCATTTTCGCGGCCATTCCAGTTTCATCTTAAAGGAGTATTGATTTCCGCAGGGATCCTGGTGGTTTGTATTGGGTTGCCGATTTCGCTTATGACTAATTGGTTTTACGGAAAGAAGGTCAATCGTGAATCGTGAATCGTCAATTGTCAATTGTCAATCGTGAGACGTGAATCGTGAATAGCGACAGTCTTAAAATCGCCTAAATCAAGTGGTGTCTTCACTGTACGTCGAGACCTGTAGGAAAAATGCAAAAGTTGGAGACTATTCACGATTGACGTTTCACGATTCACGTTGACGATTCACGTTTTTTCACTTCTTTGTTCTGGTGTTTTTCCCTTGGTAACGCTAACCTGGCAAGCGATATTTGTCCTGTGATTAATTAATCAAGGTATCTGTTTACGTAGACGGATAAAGGTTGAAACAGCTGAACGGTCCTGAGGGATGGTTAGCGTGCAGGTTTGCTGTTGTTGAAAGTGTCAGGGAGATGCTTCAAACGGGCGCAGCCATGTGCTGCGTGGCAGATAACCTCGAAAAACGGCGGTGGAGGTGGGGGTGGGGACCCAGAGAAAGAGGCGTTTCGCCGATAATACACGAAAGTCTAAGCCCTTTAGAAAATATTCTTAGCGTTATCAATCGGGCCTTGTTGCACACCGGCCGTAAGAATTAATTCTAACGATTACGCCTTACTTCTAAAGTCAGTTTCTCCGCGGAGCCACGAAACTTATTAACCCTTCAACTTGTCAACCTATCAACTCGTCAACCCAACAACACCCGAACCAACTCATCCACCAACCCCACCTGTCCCGCATTCATCTTCACCCTCGCTGTTTCAATATCGAACCACGCAGCCCGGTCGATCTCGGGGAACGATTGACGCCTGCCCGAATGAGGCGGCCATTCCATATCGAAAGTACTAGAACGGACCAGGGAAGTATCAAGATCTCCCTCTGCAGCCCACGCCTTCACCATCTTTCCCGCCTTCTGACGCACAGGTGTCAGTTCCCGGAAAGGACCTACTGGTTTTGACCCGGTCTCTTCCTCAAACTCGCGCTTCGCAGTCTCAAGCCCTTCCTCCTCCTTCTCCACTTCCCCTTTCGGGATGGTCCACGCACCCTCATCCTTATTTTTCCAGAACGGTCCGCCGGGATGGACGAGCAGAATTTCCAACTGACCTGAAAGAAAGCGATAAAGGAGTATGCCTGCGCTGCTGGGCTTTGTCATGTCAGAATTGAAGTTGGAGACATTAAAGTTAGCGTAATCCCGGGCAGATCACGTTAGCGGAACTCCTCCGCCTATCAACGTATTAACTAGTCACGTAACAACACCCGAACCGCCTCATCTACCGACCTCACCCGATCAATTGAATATCTGATAGACGACCCAGACATTGATCGCAAAGATCATATGCGCAATGAAGAAAAGAAAAAGATACTCCAGCAGGTAAATATGGGGCGGATGCGGATGAATGTAGAAAAGGAGCTGCCAGGCGACATAGGCGAGCAGGCCATTGATAAGACCGAAGAAGATAGTGCACTCCAAAGTAGGGGAACCAATGCCATTTTTCCAGAGATAGTAGTACAATGCCGCGAAGATACACCCCGTGGTATAGTGTACAAGAAGGCCGGCAAAGGTTGCCCGTTTGGATTTGGAAAGACCATGATGGACATAAGATTGTCCCGTAAGCATAGTGCCAAGAATACGGACCACCTTGTAGTGTTTTCCAATAAAGAAGGGTACGAAACTAAAAAACAGGACCATCAGGAAGGAGCCGGTGAGGCCGGCTACAACGAACATCCAGCTCGAGGGCAACATATAAAATACTTTGTATTTCAATATATAAATTCATGCCAACAGGAGGTTAAAAAAATGATGAGCGCTTTTTGGCCATAACTCAATGATACCTCCCCACTCATATATTAAAGGTAGAGTCCGGCATATTTTCTGATGATCTTTTGTCATGGGATATATTCTCGACATTATCATCGAAACGCCGAGAGGAAGCAGGGAAAAATATATCATAGATGGGAAAGGATTTATACAGTTGAAAAAATCGTTACCCCTCGGAATGGTGTTCCCTTATGACTTCGGGTCAATACCGGGGACGAAGGCGCAGGATGGTGACGCGGCCGATGCGTTAGTCATCTCCGAGCTCACAATGCCCCCGGGCTGCCGGTTGAAAGCACGATTGATAGGAGCGATGCCGGCAGAACAGGAGGAGAAGGGAAAGAAGATCCGGAATGACCGCTTCTTCTTTATTCCAACAAGCTCTTCCACCTTTGCACATATTGGTTCTGTTCAGCAGTTCGCCGGGGAACACAACGATCAACTCAGGGATTTCTTCATTAATTATAATAAGAGTGAGAAGAAGACATTCACGCCCCTTGCTTTTCTGGAGGCGGAGGAGGCTTATTTACTATTGGAAGGACTCAGATCATGAATGAAATATTGAATGACATTTTTGGGAAAGGGCGTGACCTCACTACTTTGCAAGTGGGCCTCCGGGCGGCTGCGATGTTCCTCGTGGCCCTGATCATGATTCGCGTAGGAGGGAAACGGATATTGGGACGAAAGACCCCTTTCGATACCATCGTGGCGATCATGATGGGCGCCATCCTTTCGCGTGGGGTAGTAGGGGTGTCGCCGTTCGGCCATACCGTGGTTGCTGTTGCGGTCATGATCGCCATTCACCGCCTCATCTCCGTCCTTTGTATCTATAACCAACATTTCGCATGGCTGGTTATGGGTG
>DATHKS010000533.1:0-2035 GCA_035488975.1 Chitinophagaceae bacterium
TAAAGGTGACTCCGTGCTACTGGTATCTTCGGTGTACGAGACGCCGGACAAGGCAAGATTCACCAGGGTGATCAGTGATACGCTTACGAAGGGCCGTAACGACGAGGATCACATTGTGCAGGCAAATAAAAATGCCGTTTATATAAACAAGCAATTGTCTACCTCCGCCTATGTAAAATTCATTTCCCTCGTCTGGATAATGATCTTCCTCGTCACGATGGTCTATGGACCGGTTGCCGCCTTCCTGGTTGAACTGTTCCCGACAAAGATCCGTTATACCTCCATGTCCCTGCCCTATCATATCGGCAATGGCGTCTTTGGCGGCCTCGTGCCGTTCATCGGGCTGTTACTGACAACCACCTATCCGTCCGATCCATTGGTCGGCCTATGGTATCCGATCGGCATAGCGGCACTTTGTTTCGTGATCGGGGCGGTGTACCTGAATAATAAGATCGATAAGAATGTGGACGATTAAATTAATTATATGAATAATCTGAAAAAAATATTGGGTCTTCTCTGGCTCGTGCTCGGCCCCGTCATCATCTTCTTCCTGGTGCAGGGAGCCATCACGCATATCGACAGCGGTGGTAAAAAGGATATTAACAATCCCATAATATGGATCATCATCATAACAATCTTCACACCTATCGCGCTGGGTCTTATGATCTTTGGCTGGTATGCCTTCAAGGGAGAATACAAGGCATTGCCCTCGAGTTCAGTTGAAATTTGAAAGGTTTAGTCCTAACTATTTTCATAACCCACGGTTATGCGTTACTTTCGCATAACCGTGAATCAAAAAAGCCGCATATATAATTTTCGACACTCGGTCAGCAGCATCTTCATGATCATTGCGTTGATCTGGCTCACCATTAGTGTACCCTTCGTATATGCAGCCCAGCAAAATGCTCTCGTCGAGAAGAACATGAAGTCGGAGCGTATTTCGAACGACAAATCATCCAACCCACTTGGAAGTAATACCGAAGAGAAAGCGCCATCCGGCATAAATTCTTTTTCGGAAGAATACCTTCATCATTCGGATGAGCTATTTCACGCCGCTGAAATTTTCCTTAGCTATCACGCCCCCCACGATATTGCCGAATACCGGGCCTTTCATGGGGAACTGTTGTGCCCTCCGCCCAACCTTATTTCCTGATCTCCCTTACTTTTTATTGTTTCTACCGATCGCTATCCGCGTATTGGCTGATCATGACATTCATTGAACAATCATGAATTGGCCCAGGCGCTCCGTAGCGAGCCTCGGTTGCTAAGGAAATGATAAGAACGTATGCGGTACGGTCCACCGAATGGGTGAACCATCGTCACCCCGTTTTCAGTACGTCAATTACGGCCCTGCTTGTCCAGGCTGGGGCCACTCTTGAGTTTTTCCCTGACGGCATTGAAAGAATCCAGCCCCATGCATCGAAAAAACTTTAATCAACATTACAACGAAATATATGGCACCACGTGCAAAAGATTATTTTAAAAGTATCACCAGCGACCTTCCCTCTTCGATAGTTGTCTTTCTTGTCGCACTACCTCTTTGTCTGGGCGTAGCGCTTGCATCAAATGCCCCTTTGTTCAGTGGCCTCATTGCGGGGATCACGGGCGGTATTGTTGTCGGTCTTGCAAGTAAATCTCATTTGAGTGTGAGCGGACCTGCCGCAGGCCTCACGGCTATTGTCGCCACCGCCATTGCAACGCTTCCTTCTTTCGAGGCCTTTCTCGTTGCCGTAGTGCTTTGCGGCCTCATCCAGATCCTATTGGGCTTCTTAAAAGCCGGCATCATCGGGGACTATATACCGGCCAGTGTTATCAAAGGAATGTTGGCGGCCATCGGACTGATCCTGGTCCTGAAACAATTTCCGCACCTCATCGGGTATGATAAGGACTTCGAGGGCAGCGAGACCTTCCGGCAGATGGATAACGAGAATACATTCTCCTGGATATTCTCTGCGCTCAATCATATAACGCCTTCCGCTGCCCTAATAGGCATTGTGTGTCTCGCGCTCCATTTTGCCTGGGAGAAGATCACGGC
>DATHKS010000534.1:0-8676 GCA_035488975.1 Chitinophagaceae bacterium
TCCTCGCCTTTTGTCCAGAGGCGTTGTTTGCTGCGACTGAAGAAGGTTACTTTTCCGGTGGCTTTGGTTTTTGTGAACGCCTCATCGTTCATGAATCCGAGCATCAGGACTTTACCTGTCTTATCATCCTGCACAATGACGGGCACCAGGCCATCCGGGTATTTTGCGTAATCTATGGTCATACAATTTTATTTTCTGATGATGATGTGATTGTCTGCAAGGTCTTTTTTCAATTGAGGAATGCTGATCTCCCTGAAATGAAAGATGCTTGCCGCCAGCGCCGCATCGGCGTTGGCCTGCCGGAAGACATCGATGAAGTGTTGCACCGTGCCTCCACCCCCGCTTGCTATGACCGGCACGGGAAGTTCATTCACGAGCGCCCCTGTGATGTCGAGCGCGAAGCCCGCCTTGGTACCGTCGTTATCCATCGAGGTGAGCAGTATCTCACCGGCGCCCCTGTCCACGCCCTGTCTCGCCCAATCCCTGCACTTGAGATCCGTCTTCACACGGCCTCCATTGAGATACACGTACCATTCTCCATCGGCCTCACGCTTCGCATCGATGGCGAGAACGACGCATTGGCTGCCGAATTCCTTTGCAAGTTCATCTATCAGATCCGGTTGCCTGAATGCCGCGGTGTTGACGGATATCTTATCGGCGCCATTCTGAAGAAGCACGCTGACGTCAGCCGGCGTGCTGATGCCACCGCCGACCGTAAAAGGAATATTCACTTCGTGCGCCACGCGGTTGACGAGTTCCGCCAGCGTCTTCCTTTTCTCATTCGTGGCTGTGATGTCGAGGAAAACCAATTCATCGGCTCCTTCTTTAGCATACAGGGCTGCCAATGCTACGGGGTCGCCGGCATCCCGCAACTGGACGAAGTTCGTCCCCTTCACGGTTCGTCCATCCTTTATGTCGAGACAGGGTATGATCCTTTTTGTGAGCATTTTTTCTATCGGGCTTTACAGGTAATGACTGAGTTCACTGAGTTTTATCCTTCCTTCATAGATCGCCTTGCCGACGATGGCTGCGCTACAGCCGATATGCTGAAGATCGTCGAGATCATTCATCGAGCTCACTCCGCCGCTGGCGATGAAGTACAGACCGGGAAATTCCCCGATTATCTGCCGGTACAGTTCGAGCGACGGACCTTCGAGTTTCCCATCCTTGCTGATATCCGTACAGAAGACCTGCGTGACGCCATTGGCAATATGGGAGGAAATGAAATCGCTTATATCGATATCGGTTGTTTCCTGCCAGCCATGGATCGCAATTTTTCCTTCCTTCACATCTGCACCGAGCAGGAACTTACCGGCACCGAAGATGAGCAGCCATTTGCTGAATTCGAATTCATTCTTAACGGCGATGCTCCCGACCGTGGCGAAGGCGGCGCCCGAATCGAATACGATCTGCACATCCTTCTCCGAATTGATGCCGCCACCGAAATCGATAATGAGCGATGTCTTTGCGGCAATAGTCTCCAGCACTTTCCAGTTCTTTACGGCCTTTTCCTTCGCTCCATCGAGATCTACGAGGTGAAGGCGGCGTAGTCCTGCATCTTCGAATTGCCTTGCCACTTCAAGCGGATGTTCATTGTAGATCTTCTGTTGATTGTAGTCGCCCTGCGTGAGCCGGACGCATTTTCCATCAATGATATCAATTGCGGGTATTATGGTCATAGGGAAAGGAAATTTTTGAGGATCTGTTCGCCGGTTGCGGCGGACTTCTCCGTATGAAATTGCACGCCATAGAAATTATCCTTTGCCAGGGCGCTACTAAACGGGATACCGTATTCGGTAGTGGCGATGGTATACGGGGACAATTCGGCGTAGTAGCTATGCACGAAATAACAATAGGATTCTTCCTCCACACCGGAGAACAGCGGTCCCGACAGCCGGGAAATGCTATTCCATCCCATTTGCGGAACCTTCAGTGTATCCCGGAATTTCTTCACCTGCGTGTCGAAGATGCCCAGGCACCCGGTATCATTCTCCTCGCTGTGCCTGCACAGTAATTGCATGCCGAGACAGATGCCGAGCACGGGTTGGGTCAATTCCCTTATCACCCGGTCGAGTCCGCGTTGTTGCAGGTATTTCATGGCGGAACTCGCTTCGCCCACACCGGGGAAGATCACCTTACCGGCTTGCTGTATCTGCATCACATCATCCGTCACTACCGCTGTTTCGCCGATACGTTCGAGCGCGAATAAGACGGATTGAATATTCCCGGCATTATATTTAATGATCACCGTGCTCATCTATAGAACGCCTTTTGTACTTGGTAAATAATTGCTGAACGGATCCTTGCGGACCGCCATCCGCACCGCCTTCGCAAAGGCTTTGAATATTGCCTCTATCTTATGATGTTCGTTCTCGCCTGTGCATTCAATATTGAGATTGCATTTTGCGCCGTCGCTGAATGACTTGAAAAAATGGAAGAACATCTCCGTTGGCATTTCGCCGATGCGTTCCCTGTTGAAGGCGACGTTCCAGACGAGCCAGTTGCGACCGCCGAAATCGATGAGGACCTTTGCCGCCGCATCATCCATCGGCAATGCAAATCCATACCGCTCCATTCCCGTCTTATCGGCCAATGCTTTCGCAAATGCCTCACCGAGCGCGATTCCCGTGTCCTCAATGGTATGATGTTCGTCGATATGAAGATCGCCATCGCACTGGATGGAGAGATCCATCTTCCCGTGCCGCGCTATCTGTTCCAGCATGTGATCGAAGAAGCCGAGGCCTGTCCTGATATTGGCCTTGCCATTTCCATCTATATTGAGCTCGATCCTTATCCTGGTCTCGTTGGTATTGCGTTCGTGCACCACACTGCGCAAGCCATTTTGGAGAAACGTGTAGATCTCGTTCCAGTCGTCCGTGGCCAGGACGATCACATCGCGGTAACGCTCCTCCTGTTCGGGTGTGAGCGGCAGGTATGGCGATTTAATCAAAATGCCCTTTACGCCGAGATTGACGGCCAGTTGCATATCCGTCCAGCGATCGCCGATCATGAATGAATTAGCGAGATCATATTTCTCCTTATTGAAGAATTGGGTAAGAAGACCGGTGCCAGGCTTCCGGGTGGGCTGGTTATCTTTTTCGAAGGTCTTGTCGATATGAATTTCATCGAACACGAATCCTTCTCCCTTAAGTGTCCTTAGCATGAGATCCTGGTAAGGCCAGAACGTTGTCTCGGGGAAGTCGCCCGTTCCCAATCCGTCCTGGTTGGTGATAAGGACCTTATAGTAGTCGAGAGAAGAGGCGATCCGGGACAATGCGGTGATGGCGCCATCAAGAAAAGAGATCTTCTCCAGGCTGTCGAGCTGAAACTCCGGTGCGTGTTCCTGTAGGATCACTCCGTCCCTGTCAAAAAACAATACCCGTTTTACCATTATTTATTTTTTAATTGCATGAATGCGATCAATGCGTCTACCAATTGAGTGTTCTCCTCTTCCGTGCCGATGGTGATGCGGAGGCAGTCGTCGCAAAGCAGTACCCTGCTCCTGTCTCGCACCACGATGCCTGCCTCCAGCAGGTAGTGATATATGGTCGTTGCCGAATATACTTTTACCAATAGGAAATTGGCATCGGAGGGATATACGGTTTGCACCACCGGCATTCTTTTTAAAACGATTGCCAGCTCATCGCGCATGGCGACGATCTCCGTGATCATGTCGTTCACCTGTCCTATTTCGTCCAGCGCCTGCATGGCGAGGTCCTGGGTGGCCTGGTTGATATTGTAAGGAGGTTTTATCCGGTCGAGCACTTCAACGATCTCCGGAGAGGCAAACGCCATACCGAGACGAAGGCCTGCAAGTCCCCATGCCTTGCTGAAGGTCTGCAGTACGACGAGGTTGGGATATTCTTTTAAGTCGATGAGGAGGGACCGTTGCCGTGCGAAATTGATATAGGCCTCGTCGACGACAACGAGTCCGTTGAAGTTATTCAACAGTAATTCCATGTCGGCATAGCGGATGCTGTTGCCGGAAGGATTGTTGGGAGAGCATATCCAGATGAGTTTGGTGTTGGCGGTAGTGAGTTGTTCGATGGCCACGGTATCGAGTTGGAAACCCTGGAGCAGCGGCGCTCTCTTTATCTCGATATCGTTGATGCCGGCGCTCACTTCATACATACCATACGTGGGCGGGCAGATGATGACATTATCCTTGCCGGGTTCACAGAAGGCGCGAAAGAGAAGGTCGATGCATTCGTCACTGCCGTTGCCGAGGAAGACCTGGTCAGGCTGAACCGATTTCACCCCCGCGATCTTTTCCCTGAGGGCCCGCTGGTGCGGATCGGGATAACGGTTGTACCATTTCCGCAGCGGTGAGCCGAGGCTGTTCTCGTTGGCATCCAGGAATACCTTCGCCTCGCCGCTGAATTCGTCGCGGGCAGAGGAGTAAGGCTTCGCCTTCTTAATGTTTTCCCGTACCAGGTCGTTTAAATTGAATGACATTTTTGGGTTTTAATTTACTTCCCCCCTTCTATATTATTTGTTTCAACGTTTACAGATCAGTTCATGCTTTTCCCTGGGTGATTCTTATGCCGATCGCCCGTGCATGCGCCTCCAGTCCTTCGGCAGTGGCCATCAACTGAACTGCCTCGCCGATATTTGCCAGTCCCTCCTGTGTCAGGTGCTGGTAGGTTATTTTCTTTACGAAACTGTCGACGCTTACACCACTGTACATTCTTGCAAAACCATGGGTAGGCAGTGTATGATTGGTGCCGCTTGCATAGTCGCCGGCGCTTTCGGGTGAATAATGGCCGAGGAAAACAGAGCCTGCATTCACGATCCGTTTGCTAAGACTCTCGGCATCGTCGCACGCGATGATCAGGTGTTCCGCCGCATATTCATTCACCAGCGCGATGCCTTCATCCATATCATTCACCACAACGGCCTTGCTATTGAGCAGGGATTGCATGGCAAAGGTCTTTCTTGGAAGGTTCGCGAGTTGCTGGGTTATCTTTTCCTTCACCTTATAGGCGAGGGCGGAGGATGGAGTGACCAATAGCACCTGGCTATCCGGACCATGCTCGGCCTGGGAAAGGAGATCGGCTGCCACGAAGTTCTCATTGGCGGTCTCGTCTGCCAGCACACATACCTCGCTTGGACCGGCCGGCATATCGATGGCGGTATTCTCCATTTGCACCAGTTGTTTGGCGAGATTCACATATTGATTGCCCGGTCCGAATATCTTATACACTTTCGGTATGCTTTCGGTACCGTAGGCCATGGCGGCGATGGCCTGTGCACCGCCCGCCTTATAGATGCGGGTGATACCTGCCAGTTGGGCTGCGTAAAGAATAGCCGGGTTGATCATTCCCTTCGTTTGCGGCGGCGTACATAGGATGATCTCCCTGCAACCGGCGAGCCTGGCGGGAATCCCGAGCATGAGAACGGTGGAGAAGAGCGGTGCAGTACCGCCGGGTATGTAAAGCCCGATCCTTTCGATCGGTACACTTTTGCGCCAGCATTTTACGCCGGGCATGGTCTCCACTACCCTTTCCTCGTGTAATTGTGAGGAATGGAATTTCTCTATATTGCTGGCCGCGATGCCGATCGCTTTTTGAAGACCGGCGGGAACATCGGCCGTTGCATTCCGGATCTCTGCTGCACTGACCAGGAGATCTTTTGTCTTCACACCATCGATATCGAGTGTCAGTTTCTTTATAGCCTTGTCGCCTCCCTTCTTTACTTTCAACAGGATCCTGCGCACGTCCTTGTCGAGCGTGGATGCTTCCAATGCCGGACGGCGGAGAAGGTCGGGCCATTGCTGGGGATTGGGGAGGAGGATTAGTTGCATTTTATTTAAAGTTAGACTCATTGTTGTCGTGAATCGTCAGTCGTCAATCGTGAATACGACACACTGTTGTGCGGATATTCGAATCGATCAGAGTGCCTCAATTCACGATTGACGATTCACGACAGGTATTAGACGTTTTCAAATTTCTAGACTATCATTTTTTCGATAGGCACCACTAATATTCCCTGCGCGCCCGCCCCCTTCAGTTGTTCTATGATCCGCCAGAAATCATTCTCGTCGATCACGCTATGCACGCTGCTCCATCCGGAGGTAGCGAGTGGCAATACCGTCGGGCTTTTCATGCCTGGCAGCAGCGAGATGATCTTATCGAGACTGTCGTTCGGCGCGTTCAGCAGGATATACTTGTTGTTCTTTGCCTTCTTTACCGAGCGGATACGGAAGAGCAGGCTCTGCAACAGCGTCCTGTTGGCCTCACCGAGGTTCTTGTTTTGAATGAGCACCGCCTGTGAATGAAGGATGGTCTCGACTTCCTTCAGACCGTTTGTCAGGAGTGTAGAGCCGCTGCTCACCAGGTCGCAGATCGCTTCTGCCAGGCCGATGCCGGGAGCGATCTCCACGCTGCCACTGATCTCGTGGATGTCCGCGGTGATCTTGTTGTTGTCGAGGTATTCCTGGAGCAGCACCGGGTAACTGGTAGCTATCCGCTTTCCCTCGAGTTGTTTTCTGTCGAATTCTTCATTACGGCCCACGGCGATGGAGAGGCGGCATTTGCCGAAGCCTAGTTGTTCCATGACCTCTACCTGCTTCTTTTTCTCATACACGACATTTTCTCCCACGATGCCGGCGTCGGCTACAGCATCCTCGACGTATTGAGGAATATCATCATCTCTCAGGAAGAATACTTCCAGGGGGAAATTGGCGGCAGACGATTTCAGCTTGTTTCCGCCGTTGCTGATGTCGATGCCGCATTCCTGGAGAAGCCTGATGGAATCCTCGTGAAGACGCCCGGATTTCTGAATTGCGATCCTGAGTTTCGTAACCATAGTTCGTTTTCCTTTAATAGCGATAATAAAAAAGGCCTACCGCCAGGTAAGCCTTTGAAGAGTACATTATGTTATACTTACATAATACCATCCCAGCTTACCGCTTGAGCAAGATGATGATGATGAATATGAAAGTTTGCGATCATTTTTTTATTAATGTTGCAAAATTAGCCCCCTTTTTGGTCCTGCAAAATTTTTCTTTTTCAGCTTACACAATAAAAATCTTTAAAAATACCATGAAAAGGGTATTGTATTGATGGAATATACACGCTAATATTGTCTTGGTTTTTCATAGGATATTGGATTTTAAAAGCGGGGCTGGATTTCTATCCTGGCCCCTTTATTTTTCCCTGAACGATGCCGGACTGTTTAAGTCAAAATTCAAAAGTAAAAAGTAAAAAAGTCGTGCTGCCAGAAAAGCCTTTATTTTCCGTACACACCGATTCTCCTTATTTATTTAATCCCAAGCCAGGTACTCCCTGTTATGATGGAACACTTCGCCCATCACGCCCTTTTGACTTTTGAATTTTAACCTAATAATTCTCCGTTCACGTGCCTGGCAGGTAAATACCACCATAAAATATCGGAATTCTACCTACGCTTATCTCTATCACTACGCTATTTTTTGTGGAATCAGGCAGATCATTCAACGAGGCGACATTTTTGCTACTGATTTGGGAAAACGCGATGGGTGCATTGTTACAGACGGCGATGATCATTGACGATGATCCGGATCTGGGTGAGCTATTGGCCATTTTCCTGGAAAAACGAAAGATCTATTCCCTGATCGTACCAACGCTCAGCGAAGCGGCAGGCTACCTGGGATATATGAAACCGACCGTGATATTTCTCGACAATAGTTTTCCCGATGGATTGGGCGTCAACTTCATCCGGGACATCCGGTCGGCCGATCACGACATCAAGATCATCATGATCACCGGCGACAGCGCCACGTGGATCAGGGAAAAGGCCATTGAAGAAGGAATAGATTATTTCATTTGCAAGCCATTCAATCTCGCTCTCATCGATGCATTGCTGGATAGGATGAACTTCCGAAAGGATTCCCCTTAATCATTCACCAGCCATTTCTCCATCTTGATATCCGCACGCGCATACAGCGTATCTCCCATCGGAATTTCCTGGAAGCCCAATTTGCGGTAGAGGTTTACGGCCGTCTCGAGTACACGATTCGATTCCAGCCAAACGCGCTCCGCTCCCAGTGATCTTGACTTTTCCAAAACGGCCTGGCCGAGAAGCTTCCCGATCTTCTTTCCCTGAAAACGGGGACTCACCGCCATCTTCGCCATTTCGAATTCCTTCTCACCCGTCCTGATGAGGGCGCAGGTACCCACCACTTCCCCATCATAAAGGGCAAACAGTATATACCCGCCCCTGGAAATGATATACTCATCCGGGTTATCCAGTTGCTCCCGGTCGTGTTGCTCCACCACGAAATATTGTTCTATCCATTCCAGGTTGAGCTCCTTATATGCGTTTGCAAAGGCAGGCTCGTATTCTTTAATGATGACCTCGCTCATAACTCACATTTATAATTTTTGAAATCGTTTGTAATAGGATTGATCTTCCAGCAATGCCTCCATTTCCTCGAGGGATCTCAGCAGGTGATTCTGTTGAGCATTCATCAGTTGCTTGTTAAGTTTCGCGATCTTGTCCCAGAGCTTTTGAAACACGGGCAAGGCCTTCTTCCCTTTCTTCGAGAGGCGGAGTAAGCGCTTCCGGGCATCATCACTGGCCTTTACGGATTCGATGAAGCCCTTCTTCTCCAGTTCGCGGGCGAGGTGAATCACTCCGGGATGCGTGAGGCTGAGCTCTTCCGCGAACTGGAGAAGAAGGGCTTCATCGAATCCG
>DATHKS010000535.1:0-4262 GCA_035488975.1 Chitinophagaceae bacterium
CGCTTCAGGTCCTTTGTCACCCAACTGCTTCGCCATGCAGAAGAGAAGAGTGAGGAAGGGAATCCCTGCGGGAGTATCTCGGTGATGCCGGGTATCTTAAATTGGTATTGAGAGGAGGGTTTCGGGTTGAAAAGGTAATATTGATGGTCCGGGTAATACTGCGACAGCAGGCCGATGAGTGTACGGCTGTAGTAACCGAGACCGGTCTTGTTGTGATAAGCCCTTTTTGCGTCAAATCCAATATTCATAAATAATGCTGCTAGCGGTAACCCTTTCCGGCCGTTTCCATCATTCACACCGGACCAAAATGCAGGACAAGTCTATTTTTCCAGCTGTTTCGAGGTGAACAACGAATATGATGTCTTCAACCGGCCAATAAAGACAAGATAGGCAAATGTGAGATTTATTTTATCAACGGCTCCGGTAAAATAATTAACAGTGGCAGGGTTGTTACCGGATGCCATTGAGACAATCCTTAATTTTGTATAAAAATATACCGCATGAAAGAACTGATAGCCGAGGCCTGGTCCAACCGCGAATTATTGAAGGAAAACAAATATGCCGACGAAGTACGAACCATTATCGAAGAATTGGATAAGGGACGCGTCAGGGTGGCCGAACCGGGCGAGAATGGTTGGGTGGTGAATGAGTGGGTGAAGCAGGCGATCCTCCTTTACTTCAGCATACAGCCCATGCAGACCTGGACGATGGAGCCATTCGAATTCTATGATAAAATGTTGCTGAAGCATAATTTCAAAGACCTGGGCGTGCGTGTAGTGCCGCATGCCATCGCGAGATATGGTTCATTCCTTGCGAAGAATGTCGTACTCATGCCTTCCTATGTGAATATCGGCGCCTATGTTGGCGAGGGGTCCATGGTGGATACCTGGGCCACCGTAGGCAGTTGCGCACAGATCGGTAAGGGCGTTCACCTGAGTGGCGGTGTGGGCATAGGCGGTGTGCTCGAACCATTGCAGGCTTCACCCGTCATCATCGAGGATGGATGTTTCATTGGAAGCCGCTGTATAGTGGTGGAAGGAGTGCATGTGGAAAAGGAAGCGGTGCTGGGTGCAAACGTGGTGCTTACCCAATCGACGAAGATCATCGACGTGAGCGGCGATGCTCCGAAGGAATATAAGGGACGCGTGCCTGCGCGCAGCGTGGTGATACCCGGTACCTATGCCAAGAAATTCCCGGCAGGCGAGTATAATGTAAGCTGTGCATTGATCATCGGTCAACGAAAGCCAAGTACCGATCTGAAGACGAGTTTGAATGAGGCGCTGAGGGAGTTTAATGTGAGCGCGTGAACGTGAATCGTGAGTCGTGAATCGTGAATCGTGAATAGCGGCAGTCTTAAATTTGCTTGTGTTGGATCATTCAAATCCATCGGGTCGGTCCAAAGGACTCCTTTGGAGCTACGCCAGGCCGCGCTGAGACCGCACTTGAAGGTCTATATGGGCGCGTGGCTTTGTTGCCTCCTGATTGATGTTCATAATGTCTTCTCTGAATATTATTAGTCAGGCCGACATAGATGTAATTACGGTGTCGACTCCTCAGGGCATATACATAAAACATTGTGAATGTCTTTGCTGCAACCTATCACAATACAAATAATTTCAAACGAGAGAAAAACGGAGAGGAAACAGAAAAACCTCTCAAAAAGAGAGGTCTCAATTCTGTGCCCGGGACTGGATTCGAACCAGCACATCCTTGCGAACGCTGCCACCTGAAGACAGTGCGTCTACCAATTTCGCCACCCGGGCCAATAATGGGCAGCAAAGATAGGGGAAGCTGGTTTGTTTTACAAGCAAATATCCGCCTGCCTGTAGGGAAAAATTCCAATTAGCTAATTAGCAAATTTGTCAACCTGCCTGCGCTAATGCTTCGGCAGGCAGGTGTGCCAATGCGGCGTGCTCCGATCAATGATGACTAACCTAATGAGGATAATTGGCACATTATCGAATTATCAAATTGCCAAATTGTATTTTGTAAATTTGTCGCATGGCCAGGGACTATTATTCAATATTGGGAATCACGAAAAGTGCAAATGCGGCGGAGATCAAAAAGGCCTATCGCAAACTCGCCGTCAAACTTCACCCAGACAAGAACCCCAACGACAAGAAAGCAGAGGAGCGGTTCAAGGAAGTGAATGAGGCATACGAAGTGCTCAGCGATCCGGAAAACCGTAAGAAGTACGATCTCTATGGCGAGAATTGGAACCGTGTCAATGAAGCGCAGCAGGGCAGCCAGGCTGGCGGCAAGCGATCATCCGCGGGCGGGCAATCCTTCCAATTCGAAGGAGACGCCTCCGATTTCTTCGGCCAGGGCTCGGACTACTCTGACATCTTCGGCGATTTCTTCCGCCAGGCCGGCGGAGGACAGGGCAGGAGATCCAATGGAAAATATCGCGGGCAGGACCTCCAATCCGAATTATCGATCACGCTCGAGGAGGCCTATTCCGGCGCATCGAAGACCTTCGAACTAAATGGCCAGAAGATCCGCATCCAATTAAAGCCAGGAGCCTATACCGGTCTCACCATTAAACTCGCCGGCAAGGGACAACCCGGCGCCAATGGCGGCCCCCCCGGCGATCTCTTCATTACCATAAACGTATTGCCACATAGTCTATATCAGCGGGAAGGAGATTCACTGCGTCAAAAACTAAACATCGATCTCTTCACCGCAGTTCTCGGCAATGAAAAGGAAGTGACCCTGCTAACGGGCGGAGCGCTGAAGATCCGTATCCCTGCGGGTACACAACCGGGGAGGATACTCCGCATAAAAGGGAAAGGCATGCCACTGTATCAGAACCCATCGTCCTTCGGCGATCTTCTCCTCGAGATAGTGGTTGAGATACCGGAAAAACTTACGGCGCAACAGGAAGAACTGTTCCGAAAACTGAAAGATTCTTTTAGCTAGCAAGTCAAAATTCAAAAGGGCGTGCTGGGCGCAATGCCATTTCCTGCTGTCGCATTTTTGAATTTTGACTTTTTACTTTTGAATTTCTAAGGTCGGACAGATTTTTGCTACAAACAGCGTATGACGCTCGACCTGGTACTATACACTGCCGACGAGTCCGATCTGTTTTCGAATGAGATCGAGGATGCACTGCTCGTGCATACGCTCACCCATTATGCGGGAAGGCTGATAGGAAAAGCCGTGAAAAATGCCGGGGACCTCGAGACGGCCCTGGCCAAATCCATTACGGCCGTGGCAGCAGCACACCTTCCGGCTGCACATCATTTCAGGAGAGTGTATGTAAGTGACGTAACCGGCATCCGCACCGACTGGCTCGTCTCCGATCTGGGATTGCGGATGCTCATCCTCAATGCAGACGTCTCCAATCCGCTTGTGGCGCAGTTATTGGTAAATCTTCTATCCAAAGCGGGTGGAGAACAGGCTGGTCATCTGCAGTTTTGATAACAAACCACTCTTGCTCACCAAACAAAAAAACATGGAAGGTTTCAACGATATTATCAATTCATCCATGCCGGTACTCGTGGATTTCCATGCGGAGTGGTGTAGCCCGTGCAAGGCCATGAGCCCGGTGGTAAAAGAAGTAGCCCAGGCTTTACAGGGAAAGGCGAGGGTGATCAAGGTCGATATCGACCAAAGCAGCGCAGCCGCGCAGGCCTACCAGGTGCAAGCAGTGCCCACGTTCATCGTTTTCCGCAATGGCAAGATCGTGTGGCGTCACTCGGGCATGATAGATAAAAATAGTCTGCTGCAGGCGGTGACACAAGAAATCGTGACCTAAACCTCGAAGATTTTGCTTTTAACGAGCCAGGAGCAGATATCTACTCCTGGCAGGTCTGCCCGGGATACCCGCACTTTCAAACTTCTTTAGCTTTGTCGCTATCTACGTGCTCACAGCTAAAAACACATTTAGAATTCCAATTAGAACGCAAACCGGCGAATAGAACTTCGTATCTCTCCTGGCAAATTGCGTATTTCGGATTTTCTTTAGAAATCCAAAATATTTAAGGTCCCCCACCGCCCGCGCCGAAAAAATCACTGCAATAGTCCAGAACCCAAATCTTTTTACAACAGGAGCTATTGGCAAATCCAAAATTCGTATTTCTGTCAGACTAAAAACTGCAAACGCCGATAAGCTTAATGCAACAATTAAGGTTGACAAAAATCCGGGGCGAATGACATGAGTACCATCATTCCTTGTAGGTATGGCAGCCCACTTTCCCCATTGCCCACCAAAGCTCCAGTAGTAATGAAGCAAGGCAATACTAAGGAAAATTAAAAAAACG
>DATHKS010000536.1:0-9281 GCA_035488975.1 Chitinophagaceae bacterium
GTTGTGAGGCATAACGGTGGCGCCGATGATGCCGATGGCGATGTATAGCGCCGTATCGCTCGGGGTATGCGGCACGAATCCTTTCACCACTTCACCCAATGGTGGCTTGGCGAGTATGATCTCTACCAGGAAGGAAGCGCCGATGATGAAGACCAGTGCAATGATGAATGCCTCCATCTTGCGCATGCCGAGTCTCTGCAGCAACAACAACAGGAAGGTATCGAGCACGGTGATGAGCACGCCCCAGATCAGTGGCAGCCCCGTGAGCAGCTGTATTCCTATCGCCATACCCAGTACCTCGGCCAGGTCGCAGGCCGCGATGGCGAGCTCGCACAGGATCCACTGGAACCACACGACCGGCCGCGGATAATGGTCGCGACAGGCCTGCGCGAGGTCCCGGCCGGTGGCGATGCCGAGCTTCACGCAGAGGTGCTGCAGGAGGATCGCCATCAGGTTCGAGATCAGGATGACCGACAGCAGCGTGTAGCCGAACTGCGCGCCGCCCGCGAGATCGGTGGCCCAGTTGCCCGGGTCCATGTATCCCACGCTCACGAGATAGGCGGGTCCGAAGAACGAGAGGATCCTTCGCCACACGGGCCGGTTCACGGCCGTGGTATCGATCGTTTCATGCACCTCGCTTAGGGAAAGGTCGTCGTATTTCTTACTCATCATACTTAACAAAAATGTTTGCTGCCAGGTTACCGCTGATATTGGTTGCAGGCTGATCCTGCTGCGCCTTCTTCGCCTGGCGGATCTTTATTTCAAGAGAATTATCATAACTGAATTTCTTCTTCACCTCTATTTTGGTACCGATGCCTATTTTCTTATGACCGAGCAATTCGAGCATGCCGACCGACTGGTCGCTGACATAACACACGATGCCGGTCCTGTTGAGCGGGAGATCCGTAAGGCACACCTGCCGGCTCGTCTCGATCTTTCCATTTGCATCGGGAATGGGATCGCCATGGGGGTCGAAACGGGGAAAGCCAAGGAATTCATCCAGTTTATCGATCAGTTTCTTGCTGCTGACATGCTCCAGGTGCTCGGCTACCGCGTGTACCTCATCCCAACTGAACTTTAATTTTTCCGCCAGGAAGAATTCCCAGAGCCGGTGACGGCGGATGATCAGCAAAGCCACCTTGCGGCCCTCCGCGGTGAGGTGAAAACCCTGGTAGGCCTCATAGTGAACGAGCTTCTTGACCTTTAGCTTCTTCATCATGTCCGTTACGGACGCGGGGCGTGTCTGCAACTCAGCGGCGAGCTCATTAGTAGTTACGGTTCCATCCTTCTGCAGGTGATATATGGCCTTGATGTAGTTCTCTTCGCTGGTTGAATAATTCAGCACGGCTAAATTTATTTTTAGACAAACCTAAATTATTTTATCGAGTCGACAAAATCTGCAGTTTGATGGTAAGGGGGGAATCAACTAATTTGCCTGTCCAACGAAGGACCATGAAAATCTTTTACCAATCGTTCCTGCTCATTTTTTTTACGGCGATCGTTTCCGGAGGATGCAAATCCAAGAAGCCTTCCCTTGCAGGCGACGAGCCCATCGAGATCGCGGATTTCATCGATTTTTTCCCGGAAGCAAAGTTGCCCTACCAGGTTGGGGACACAGCGCTGCTAAAGAGGGAAAAAGACTCGTTGCTCATCAGCGGGAAGGTGTTTAGCCAGTTTGTCCCGGATTCGATACTTGAAAAAACATTCGGTAAAACGGCCAGGCCGAAACTCTATCCGCTCGCGCGGGTGAAGGGCGGTAATGAGACCTATCTCTTCGTAAAGGCATTGTCTGCCGATAAGCGCGTTGCCTTTGTGCTCGGCTTTGATAAGAAACAGGCATTCCTTGCCGGCATGCCGGTGCTGCGCCTCGACCAGGAAGTTCCCACGCAACAGGCCGCCACTATCGATACGCGATTTACTATCACGAAGACCATTTCCAGGAAGAATAAGGACGGATCGGTCAGCGAAGGAAAGGACGTGTATGTATTGAACAATGATGCGAAGAATTTCAACCTCATTGTTACCGATGCATTGGATGATAAGAGAGAAGAACTCATCAACCCGATAGATACATTTTCCCGTAAACAGAAATTTACGGCTGACTATGGAAATGGTAAGCTCAATATCGTATCGATTCGCGATGGAAGGAAAGCGGACCAGCTTAATTTCTTCATTCATTTCGAAAAAAATAATGGAGAATGTTCCGGTGAATTGAAAGGCGAAGCGGTCCTTCGTTCAAACGGGATCGCGGAGTACCACGAGGCAGGCGATCCATGCGGATTACAATTTCATTTTACTGCCGGTGCAGTCGTCGTCAAGGAACTCGAAGGCTGTGGAGCCCATCGCGGACTTCGTTGCGCCTTCGACGGCACCTATATAAGGAAGAAAGATCTTAAACCAAAACCCGCCAAAACGAAGGCCTCTTCCCACAAATAGAATAACCCGGCCAACATCGCCTATGCCTCCTATTGGGAATTAATTTCTATATTGCGCCTTCGTGTAAAAGAAACACTATGAGTTTTACAAATTTTTCGGTTCCGTATCCCATTGAACAAACCTATTCGAAACGAGTTGCTTATTTCTCCATGGAGTTTGCCATTCACCAGCCACTGAAGATCTATAGTGGCGGTCTCGGCTTCCTGGCGGGTTCCCATATGAGAAGCGCGTATGAATTAAAACAAAATCTCGTAGGTGTCGGCATTCTTTGGAAGTATGGGTATTACGACCAGGAGCGTAACCAGGATCAGACACTGGATGTAGCCTGGAATGAAAAGCAATACAGTTTCCTGGAAGATACAGGCATCAAGTTCCAGCTCAATGTGCATGAACACCCGGTTTGGGTAAAAGTATTTTATCTCAATCCCGAGACATTCAAATCGGCGCCGCTCTTCCTGCTGAGTACCGATGTACCGGAGAACGACTATGTATCCCAGACCATCTCGCACCGTTTGTACGACGCCAATGTGGCCACGAAGGTGGCGCAGTTCATTCTTCTCGGCGTTGGCGGCGCTAAACTGATGGACATTCTCGGATTCAACCCCGAGCTATATCATCTCAACGAAGCGCATGGTCTCTCCGCGGCCTTTTATCTCTATACCAAATTCAACAGGAATATAGAAGAAGTGAAGAAGCGCCTCGTGTTCACGACACATACACCGGAGGAAGCCGGAAACGAGAAGCATGATATCTATCTCTGTCATAAGATGAGTTACTTCTGCGGCCTGAGTGTCGACGAAGTAAAGAAACTCACCGATAATAACGACGATCAGTTCAACCACTCACTGGTAGCATTGCGTTTCGCGCATCTTGCCAACGCAGTATCACAATTGCATGGGGTGGTATCGAGGGAAATGTGGAGCCGCTTCACCGGCATTTGCCCCATCATCTCCATAACCAATTCACAGAATTACCGGTATTGGGCCGATAAGCAATTATATCGTTTCAAGGAGGCCGGTGACGACTATGGCATCGATGACCGCAAGAAATACCTCAAGAAGCGAGCCTTCGAGATAGTGGCAGACCAGACGGGCAAGATCTTCAACCCCG
Organism: Chitinophagaceae bacterium; assembly: GCA_035488975.1. Taxonomy (GTDB): domain Bacteria; phylum Bacteroidota; class Bacteroidia; order Chitinophagales; family Chitinophagaceae; genus DATHKS01. The sequence goes on from DATHKS010000536.1 coordinate 3,547, forward strand.
ATGTGTTTACTATTGTTTGGGCGCGCCGCTTTGCAGGATACAAGCGTGCGAGCATGATCGCCAGCGATGAGGCGAGATTCAGCAGGTTACTCAACAATGGGCGATATCCCGTGCAGATCATTTGGGCGGGCAAGCCTTACCCGGTCGACCATCCCGCCATCAGCGAATTCAATGAACTCGTACACATCAGCAAGGCGCATAAGAACGTAGCCGTTCTCATAGGCTATGAACTCGCATTGTCGAAGCGGTTGAAGCAAGCCTCTGACTGCTGGCTCAATAATCCGCGCGTTCCGCGCGAGGCATCCGGCACGAGCGGGATGACGGCGGCCATGAATGGCGCTGTTAATTTCTCTACCGACGATGGCTGGATCCCCGAGTTCATCAATCATGGCCACAATGGGTTCGTGGTGCCGAAGGCCGATTACGCACGCATGCCTGTGTTCGAACAGGATCAATACGATCTCAATAAGATCTACGAGATACTCGAGAATGAGATACTACCGCTTTATTACAATGATTACCCCACCTGGCGCCAGATCATGAAGAACAGCATGAGCGATGTGCGCTTCCGGTTTGAGAGCAATAGGATGGCCCATGAATATTATGATCAGCTTTATCGTTGAGCAAGGAATAGGGAATAGGGAATTAGGAATTAGGCCGCTTGTACACGCGCTAATATCAATTCGGGAGTGCGTGGAAATATTTATTAAGGAGGAAAGAGCTTAGGAGTGAGGAATAGGGGATTAGGCCTCTTGTACACACGCTAATATCAATTCGGGAGTGCGTAGAAATATTTATTAAGGAGGAAAGAGCTTAGGAGTGAGGAATAGGGGATTAGGAATTGGGAATTAGGCCTCTTGTACACACGCTAATATCAATTTGGGAGTGCATAGAAATATTTTAATTCTTCGATTAAAGTATCCGATCAGATAGGCAACTTCGCATGAAGCCCAATCCCAAATTCCCAATTCCCGAATTAAAGTATTCGATCAGATAGGAGACTTCGCATGAAGCCTAATTCCAAATTCCCAGATTAAAGTATTCAACCACGCAAGACACTTCGCATAAGACCTAATTCCTAATCCCCAATCCCCAATTCCTCTAAAGAAGGCTTCACCGCATCAGGAAAAAATCCCACTAACCTATTGATCACCCCCTCCACCACTGCATCCGGGCAGGACGCCCCACTCGTGATCAGGATCCGTACCGGCCTGGGAGAAGACAGGTAACTGCTCGTAAGGAGTTCCTGTTTTGTATGGAAATTATAGTGCAGGATATCCGTCGCCGATATTATTTTCTCTTCACCGCTTATGAAATAGGTAGGTAGCTTCTCTTCACAGAGTTCGACCAGGTGTGAAGTATTGGAAGAATTGTAGCCGCCTGCTACGATGGCAAGATCTGCCGGCGCCTCCAGCATGCCCATTACGGCCGTCTGGTTATCGTTCGTTGCATAGCACAATGTATCCCTCGTGTCGGCGAAGCGATCGCCAATCGTTGTCTCGTCGAGAGAATGGTGAGCGATCATCGTTTGTTTCAGGTAATCGGCAATGCCCTGCGTATCGCTTGCTAGCATGGTGGTCTGGTTCACTACGCCAATCCGCTGAAGGTCCCGCTCCACATCGAAACCGTCGGTATATTGCCCTTTGAATTCTTCATAGAACTCCGTTGCCGGGCGGGTGCCCGTGATAAAGGCGGCGAGTTGCTTTGCCTGCTCCATGTTCTCTACGATCACCGACGGCGCATTCAACGCGGCATGGGAGAAGGTAGCGCGTGTCTCTTCATGTCGCGGCTTCCCATGTATGATGATGGTATAGCTTTTCTTCGCGATGGCTTCGCTGCGGTTCCACACCTTCTCCACGAAGGGACAGGTCGTATTATACTTTGCGGTCTGGATGCCGACCCTGTTCAGCCGGTCCTCTATCTCGAGTGTAGTGCCAAAGGCGGGGATGATCACCACATCATCCGGAGTAAGGTCTTCGAATGGTATCACCTGGTTGCCCTTCGTATCCTGGAGGAAGGTGATCCCATGCGATTGCAGGTCTGCATTCACCTGCGGGTTGTGGATCATCTCGCTCAATAAAAAAATGCGCTTGTCCGGATTTTCTTCTACCGTCCGGAAGGCGATCTCGATGGCATTCTCCACACCATAGCAGAAGCCGAAGTGTCGCGCCAGGTAGATCTGCAGCGGCCCCAGGTCCAGCCGTGTCGGTGTAAAATCCTTTTTCAGCTTATCCATTTCCTTCCGCTTCATCTTGATCGCTGAGATCAGCGGGCTGCGGTAGATGATGGGAACGTCGAAGCTTTTCATGATGCAAAGATACAACAGCCAATTTGGCAATTTGATAATTTGGTAATTTGGTAATGGCGCGTGCTACGATCCGAAGTGTCTCTCCTCATAAGGACCATTGTCAAATTACCAAATTATCAAATTGCCAAATTACCAAATTGTTTTAGTTTCGAACATGAACCGATCAATCCTATCCTGGACACACACCACCAACATATATGAAGTAAATGTGCGCCAATATACTCCCGAGGGGACCTTCAACGCTTTCCGGGAACATCTCCCGCGACTGAAGGACATGGGCGTTCAGGTTCTCTGGTTCATGCCCATCACACCCATAGCACAGAAGAATAAGAAGGGAACCATTGGCAGCCCCTATGCGTGCTCGGACTATACCTCCATCAACCCGGAGTTCGGCACGCTCGATGATTTCAGGAGCCTTGTAGCCGCGGCCCAGGAAATGGGTTTCCGCGTGATCATTGATTGGGTAGCGAATCATACGGGCTGGGATCATGTATGGACGGTCACGCATCCCGATTACTATTCACATGATATCAGTACGAATGATTTCAAGACGGCCAGCGGAATGGATGATATCATCGAACTCGACTATTCCAACCCCTCACTCCGGAAGTCGATGATCGAAGCCATGCAATTCTGGGTCAGGGAAACTGGCATCGATGGATTCCGTTGCGATCTTGCCGCATGGGTGGAATTGCATTTCTGGCAGGAGGCAAGGCCGCAACTGGATGCCATCAAGCCCCTGTTTTGGCTGGGAGAATTCGACGAGCTCGACAACCCGGGCTATGGAGATGTATTCGATGTCAGCTATTCCTGGAAATGGATGCATACCACCGAGGATTTCTATAAGCAACAGTTGCCATTGAATACGCTTCAATCCCTGCTCGACCGGTATAGCAGCATCGGCGGCGCGTCCATGCGGGCCTGGTTCACCAGCAACCACGATGAGAATAGCTGGAATGGAACGGAATATGAGAAGTATGGAAACATGACTCATGCACTCGCGGTCTTCAGCGCCACCTGGGATGGCGTACCCTTAATCTATAGCGGGCAGGAGATGCCGTTGCTGGCCAAGCGCCTTCACTTCTTCGACAAGGACCCGATTCCCTGGACCGGCCAATTTGAACTCCACGATTTCTATAAGACCCTGCTCAATCTTCACGCTACTCATCCCGCCTTGCGCGGCGGGGATACCGCGGTCATTACCCATCGTCTTCACACCAGCGACGAGGCGCATATCATGGCCTACCTGCGGCAGAATGGTGAACACGAGGTCCTGGTGCTATTGAACCTTTCAAACGTGGCGCCAGTTCATTTCACTATGAAAGATGAGAAGGTGACCGGCAGCTATCATAATGTATTCTCCGGTTCTTCCTATGATTTTACCAACGCCCGGGAGTTGCAGTTACAAGCCTGGGAGTATGTCGTATATGAACGAAGACCGGAATTGGGGGTAAGTCAAAAGTAAAAATTCAAAATTCAAAAACTTCATTCGAAGAGTACAACAGCCCAATAAACCTCTCCTGCCGAGGCCCTATTCCCTACTCCTAATTACCAATTCCCGGAAATACGAGGCTTCATTATCCTTAGACTTTTCGAATATCACGACCCTTGAGCATTGAATATTGCGTATTGATTATTGAATATTAAAAAAAGACTCAACAATCAATACGCAATACAACTATTATTATTCCTCTTCCAGTGTGATCTGGTAGGTATACACCCCATTATACCCCGGATATATCCCTTCCAGCTTGAGTTTGTCAGAACTTGAGTTCAGCACCTGGCCGAGTTCATCGATATTCTTTATCTCGTTATCATTCACAGATGTGATAATGAATCCTTTCTCCATCCGTGTCTTACTGAATGGTCCGCCTTCCTTGATGCTCTTGACTATTACGCCGCCATCAATATTGTATTCCTGTGCCTTCTTCGCGTCGAGATTTTCCAACTCAACACCAAGTTTGTCGCCGATCACTTCAGAGGCTGTAACCTCGATCTTGCTCGCTGTTCCTTTCAACACCACATTTGCAGTATACTCCTTTCCTGCCCTCAGGTAGGTAACGGGTACTTTTTCGCCTGGCTTGAAGCTCGCGATATGACCGCTCAGTTCAATGCCGCTGGAAACACCATTGCCATTTACCTTGGTGATCACATCTCCCTTCTTCAATCCTGCCTGGGACGCCGCACCATCCGAGGGAACGGACTGTACGAATACGCCTTCGCCTTCTTTCAGACCCGATTGACGGATCAGCCTTTCATTCTCGACCGGGTTGGGCTGATAGGAGATGCCGAGATAGCCCCTCTTTACATCGCCGAACTCGATCAGATCATTCACCACTTTCTTCACAATATTCACGGGGATGGAGAAACCATATCCCGCATAAGTGCCATTGGGTGCAAGGATGGCAGAGTTGATACCTACGAGCTGGCCGTCAGTTGTGATCAACGCGCCGCCACTGTTACCCTGGTTGATCGCCGCATCCGTCTGAATGAAGGATTCAACCGGAGAATTGCTTTGCCGGCTATTGATGCCTATAGAACGTTCCTTGGCGCTAACGATACCGGCAGTGACCGTTGTCTCCAGGGTCAGGGGATATCCTACGGCGAGTACCCACTGTCCCAGCTTCACTGCATCGGAATTGCCATAGACCATGTAGGGAAGACCCTTACCGTCGATCTTAAGGACGGCGATATCGCTGCTCGTATCACGACCGATGATCTTTGCTTTATAGACCTTCTTGTTGCTTAATGTAACGGTGATCTCTTCGGCAACACCATTGCCGCCATCCGAAACCACGTGATTGTTGGTTACGATATATCCGTCCTCGCTGATGAGAACACCGCTGCCGGATGCCCTCTGTTCGGGTTGGATCTGCGGGCCGTTGTTATCGAAGAACTGCCTGAACAGGTCTTCCATGTCATTCCCACTTCCATTGCGGCTGCGGGGAAGTTCATTCACGATCTTTCTCGCGGAGATCTTCGTCTTGATGTGAACCACCGCTGGAACGGCTGCTGCGGCTGCCTTGGTAAAATCGACGGGATCGCCCGGCATACCTGCAATGTTGTCATTGAATCTCGCATAATTCACCGGCAGTTTTCCATTCTCACCCTGAACAATGCCAACGATATTTCTATTGGCCAGTTTCGCGTAAACCCACACACTGCCAACAGCTGATGAAGCGCTAATGGCTACGATCAGCAAAGCTTGTTTCCATTTCATACTCTTAGTGAAGTTTTATTATTGTTTCTAAATTTTATTCGGCGATTAAACAGGTCAAATCCTATGCCCTCGCTATACAAAATAACAAAGTGTCATACCAAGTATCCGACCGCCTGTTCAGTTTAACAAATCATTTACTAAGACCTTCGTACTTCATCACAAATTTATTAACATTTGCCCAAAGTCGGAAGCCTCTTTTATGAGAGG